>JASFGJ010000306.1:0-5750 GCA_050123815.1 Desulfobacteraceae bacterium | reverse complement strand
ATGTGCGCCTGCCTTTTTCTTCCTTTTTGAGGTATTGCGGGACTTGGGTCTGTTTCTAATCTTTTCTCTCAGCTTTGCTTTGTTCTTCTTCATATCAATCACCTCTTCTAACACTCCAGCCGGCACGACCCTGCGACCGCCTCCTGGACAATGCGCTGCAATTCGGCACATGGGACGGGTTTGCGCACCACTCCGTCCACCCCGCAGCGCTTTAGTTCGTCCGGTTCCAGTTTCTGACTCAAACCGGTGTACAACAGACATTTCATTTGGCTCTGGCCGGTTTCGCGGATGTGCTGCTTGGCGGCTTTGCACAATTGCAAACCATTCATACCATCCATGCTGAAATCGCACAGAACCACATCATAGCTGTCGCGATAAATCGCTGCCAACCCCTGTTCCGCCGAGCTGACCGTCGTCAGGTCGATGGCCGTATCCTCGAAATACAATTCCATCATTTTCAGGATATTTTTCTCATCGTCGACAACCAGGAACTTGATTTTATCCTCGGGTAAATCCAGCTTTTCCGGCAAAGGGCGGGCCTCCGTCATGGATAAAGCTTCGGCGCGCGGCAGAATAATTGTGAAAGTGCTCCCCTTCCCCGGCTCGCTTTTAACGATCATCTCGCCATGGTGCTTTTTGATGATCCCATAGCTGGAAGATAGCCCCAGGCCGCTGCTTTTCAATCCCTTTGTCGTAAAAAATGGTTCGAACAGGCGTTGCATGTTTTCTTCTGCAATACCGATCCCGGTATCGCTGATAGACAAGTATATCTTTCCGTTACGCATGGCCGGGGCAATGGCCAGTATCCCGCCGTCCGGCATGGCCTCCAGAGCGTTTTTAATGACGTTTACCAGAACCTCGTAAAGTTCCGATGGATTGCCTTTGACCAGGGCGCTCAGCGGCCTGACGAAGTTCAGGGAATACTTATGGAGGTCGACCGGGTTGGCCCATAGCGGTTTGGTCAATTGCACGGCTTCGGACACCAGTTCTCCAAGGTCGAACACCTTGGCCTGATCAATGTGATCCGTCTTAGCCAGTGTAAAATCCTTGATCCGGCGGACGATATCCGCACCACGATGACAAGCGTCGATCAGGGTCAGGAGCACATCCCGGCTTTTGCGGATCTCGCCGGTGTCCAATTTGGCCATGGCGGCCTCGCCGGCCCCCAGCATCATCTGCAGCAGGTTGTTAAAATTGTGGGCCACACCTGCCGCCATTTCGCCGACGGCTGAGAGGCGTTCGGTTCGGATCAAGGTTTCTTCCATCCGTTTGCGGGCGCTCAGATCCCGCGCGACGCTGAGAATGGCCGGTTTGCGCTGGAATTCGATGAGACGGGAGTGCAGCTCGAAAGGGATCATCTCACCGGTACGGGTAAGTGTCTCCAGCTCGAACTGGACGGCTTCGCCCGAGCGGATTATTTTTCCCATCTTCCGCAAAACCCCGTACTGGGATGGTCGGACGATATCCTGAAAGGAGAGTTGCAGCATCTGCTTATGGGTGTATTTCAGTCGCTCGCAGGCCACATCGTTGACTTCCAGAAAATTACCCTGGGAATGGCAGATAAAGACCGGATCGATGACGTTCTGAAACAGTTCCTTGTAACGCAGCAAGGCTTCGATTTTTTTGCGCTCGGTAATGTCCCGAACCAGGGCCACAAAGCATTTTTTCCCCTGGACCTCCACCCCTGTGCCGGTGACCTCGGCATCCACCAAGGCGCCCGATTTGGTTCTGAAGTGACGCTCCTGGATACGCACATATCCATGCTCCAGCACTTTGCGGATATTTTCATCCACTCCGCTGGCCGTAGGGCCGAGGATATCCTCAACCCCCATTCCAATAAGTTCCTGGCGCGAATACCCCAGCCACTCAGTGGTGTAGGGATTGCAGTCCAGAATGCGACGGGTTTGCACATCGAACATGTAGATGGCTTCGGGGGCGCTTTCGATAATGGCCCGGAAATTGGCCTCCGACTGGCTGATTTTGTCCAGGACCTGGTTGAACTCGGCCGAGGCCTCTTTTAGCAGATTGGTCAAAATGTCCGATTTCTGTTCGGCTTGTTCCAGTAGTTTTTCCAGTTCGTTGATGCGCTGGCTCTGGGTCAATCGCTTCTTCATGGTCAAGCTCCCAACACACTCAGCGTAATGGTTTCGTTGTGCAGGTGACTGGGAGCCACCGGGCCGACGGGACAGAATTCGCCATAAGAGTAAAAGCCGATGATGGGAATCTGGGGACCGAATTGCGCCCGAACCTGTTCGATCTCCTCCTCGGTCCGGCGGCCCAGCACGATCTTGCGGGCCATGCACGAATAGCAGAAAACAACCTTCGGCGGGGTGTCGCCGATGGCGCGGCGGGCCTCTTTGGCTGCTGCTTCGGCGGCTTTCAGGATAGAGGCCGTGTCACCGCAAGTCAGGTTGACCATGGCACCTTCGGGAATCTCACCGGCGAAGGTTATCGACCGCTCTTTGCGATCCACCGACATGGTGGCGCGCAGCACGTATTGCCCCTGGTCATCAGAGCCCTCAGCAAACGAAGTGAATCCCAAGGGATACTCCACACCGATGGCCGGCAATTTTCCCGCATGTTGACCAAGAAAGCGTTCAAATACGTTCAGGGCCGGCTCTTCGTTCAACTCATAGACTGTTTTGCCCCGCGCGCGGGTGACCTGTTTGGCCAGGCCGATGGGAGACCATCCGCTTTTTACGCCGGTGCCCAGCTTGAAATCACCGTTAAAGCCGATGGCGCAAACCGCGTCTGAATAAATACGACCCCGGCCAAACTGAAGGGTCTTTACAAAGCCGCCGTTGTCTCCGGCGGCACCTCCGCTCACCGGAACATTCACTCCAAGAACATCGGCAATGCCTCTTAGAATCGCACAACCGTTGCCGGTGAGGCCGTCGGAAAAAACCTGGAGGTACCTGGGGGGGGATGAAAAGGATGCGGCCAACTGCCGACCGGAGGCCTCGCTATCCTTTCCCAATCCTTCGACGGTGACGATTTCAAACGCCAGGGTGTCGGAGGCGATGCCGCCCAGCACCGCTGAATTAATACTCAGGCCGCCGCTGGAAATCTCGCCGGCAGTGGTGCAACCAACCAGTTGATCGGTGCCGGCCCCCTCGCAGATCCCCTTGACCATCTCTTCAAGACCCGGAAGGGGTGGACAGAACAGCCAGCAGGCGTTGGGAGACCGCTCCAACTCCTGCTGCAAGGTTTCACCCATTTGACGGCCGATGGCGCGTGTAAATTTATTATAAGTCCTTACAGTTGCGGCTCTTAACATGGTGGCAACCCCACATTCACTGTAAAACCAAAGTGTTGAGAAAACGTATTAAGGTTCGTTGAATGTCACCTTAAGGTGCATGAATCCACGGCCTTGGGGCCAGGCCATATCCGCCAGGGTATCCGGGCGTATACTTTGATCGTTCAATACCGCGGTTTCGCAATCGTTCCGCACGGCTTCGGACAAAGAAAACATCAGGTCGCGGAAATCCTCCAACGCCACCAAGATCCCTTTTCGCAAAAACCGAGGGCCAATTTCTTTGATCAGCAAATTGAACAACTTAATGGTCAATACGCCGAATTGGGTGTTGTTCCGAATCTGCGGCGACCGGTGGCTGATGGTGCGCCGAAATCCGGCCAGAACCCCGCCCGATCGCATGGTGGCTCCCACCAGACCGGGCATGGCCGCGGAAAGCGCCAGGCAATCACCGTTTTGAACAAAGGCCTTTTCCATATCGTCCACGGGTTTGCCGTTTAAAAATATGGTTTGGATGAGAGCACGCAATTTTTCCGGGTCCATGTCACATATCTGACATAACCTGTCTTGAATATTGCCTGTAGAAATTTCTATACAAAATCCCTGCTGCAAAAGCGGGAAAAAAGCAGGCAGGCGGTTTTTTTGAAAATGCAATCGCAGGTGTCCGTGTTTTTCGGCATGCATTGAAAGACACCCCCTATGGACGTTCCAAACCGGACACCATTGGGGAACGCCGAGGCGTTCCCCAATGGTTTTCAACGTGGGAAAATCAGGGTTACCAGTTGAAGACGCTGTCCAGATCTTCGTCTTTTACCTCGAACGTCACCCCATGTGGGGCCAGCTTCTCGGTATGGAAAAAGCGCGGCAGGCGGTCGTGCTCCGAGGTAAAGCCGGCAGCCTTGTTGAAGTCGCGCTCGTTTTTCAGTATCGATTGGCCCAAAGCCGCTACATCGTCGGCCGTCAGGCTGAGTCCATAGAAAGCATTGAGCATGTCAATGAGTGCCTGAAACGTTTCCGGCTGATCCAGGACGGCAAATGCGATGAAAAGGCACATGCCGGTGGCATCCACGGCAGCGGTGGCGATCTGCAGGTTACGCGACAGCTCGATCTGGCCTTCGGGTTTTAGGGGATCCACACTGCCGCCGACACCGAGAATATTCGCGGTCACGGCATACCCGGCGGTGTGGTCGGCGCCCTGGGTGCTGGTGGCGTAGGTGACGCCGATACCTTGGACAGCCCTGGGATCGTAAGCCGGCAGGGCCTGGCCCTTGACAACCGGCACCCGCTCCAAACCGAAGACTTTGCCGGTCACTTCCGCGCCGTTGCCGAGAATACGACCCAACGGGGTTCCCTCACCGACCTCCTTGACCAGCTTGATGGCGGCCTCGGCATCGCCGAACGCTGCCAGGCCGGCTTCCATGGCCACGGCGATGGTGGCACCCATTTCAATGGTATCCAGGCCAAAGTCGTCGTCCAGCCGATCCATCTGTGCAATGGCATCCAGGTCATCGATTCCGCAATTGCCGCCATGGGCCCAAACGGTTTCATACTCGGGCTGCTTGCTCACGTAGTTGCCGTCCTTATCGTAAAATGTTCCCGAACAGCGAATGATACAGCCTTTGTGACAGCCATGGGTGGCGCTGTTTTTGCCGCCGCGCGCATTTTCCAGCTCGGCCTGGGATTCGCCGCTGATCTTGGCTGCGGTATCGAACCGGCCCGAGGAGAAGTTGTTCGTGGGATACCCGCCGGCTTCGTTGAGCACATTGGTCAAGACGTTGGTGCCGTATGCGGGAAGGCCTTCGCCGGTGACCGGATGCTTTTTAAGGCCGGCCACAAAGGCCTGGTTGGCAGCCTTGAACTTGTCCGGATCCTTGGGTGCCCGCATGCTCATGCCGGCGTCGTCCAGGACGATGGCCTTGACCCCCTTGGCGCCCATGACAGCGCCTGTTCCGCCCCTTCCCGCGTGGCGGGTGGGTCGTTGTTCCATATCGGTGAAGGCGATGGAAGCGGCGCACATTTTGCGCTCGCCGGCCTGTCCGATGGAAATCATGGCGACCTTGTCCCCATATTCGGCGTTCAGTTTGGCCACCAGATCGTAGTTGCCCAGAAGTTTCAGATCGGCTGCATCGGAGATCGTCACACCATCCTTGTTGATCAGAATCTTGTACAAGCTGCCATCCTTGGGCGCACCTTCGATAACGATGGCCGCATACCCGAGCCTGGCAAGCACCTGGGCGCCTTGCCCCCCGGCATTGGATTCCTTGATCGTCCCGGTCAACGGACTTTTGCAGCCAACGGACATCCGGCCGGACATGGCCGCCGTGGTCCCGCTAAGCATACCGGGTGCGATGACCAGCTTGTTCTCGGCACCCAGCGCATGACACAAGGCCGGCACCTCTTTGGCCACCACGGCCGTTGTCAACCCCCGGCCCCCAAGGCCGGCATAATCTCCCAGCGCTTCGGTTGCTGTGCTCGGACCACCGTCAGCCCCCATATT
>JASFGJ010000305.1:0-5757 GCA_050123815.1 Desulfobacteraceae bacterium | reverse complement strand
TGTTCTCCGGCTACTCGCTGATCGGCGCCATCTTTCTGGCGACCGATGACAGCGCTTCACCTGTGAACACAGTGCCCATGCTGATCTTCGGTGTCGTTGGCGGGATCATGACCATCCTGATTCGCAACATCGGCCAGTATGCGGACGGCACTATTTTTGCGATTCTTTTGATCAATCTAATTAATCCGCTAGTCGATAAAATTAGACCCAAGGCACTTGGAAAGGTAGCAGAATAATGGGCGAAATGATCAAAATGGTAGTAGTCCTGACCTTGCTCAGCATCATTTCCGGAGGCGGCTTGAAAGGACTCGAAGAGTGGGCCAAGCCGAAAATTGAAAATAACGTCATGCGTGAGGTCAAAGGCCCGGCGATCAAAGCAATGCTCAAGGCGGCGGAGAATGACCCGGTTGCCGATCGCTTTAAAATCCAAGACGGCGATACGGAACGAAATGTATTCGTCGGCGTTTTCAACGGCAAAGCCAATACGGTTGTGCTTGAATCCGAGGCCAACGGATACGGTGGCAAGGTCGGACTCGTGGTCGCCATTAACATGGACGAGCAACAACTCGCCGGGATCGGTGTGACCACTCACACGGAAACCCCGGGTCTGGGAGGCGAGGCCAAGGCAAATCCAAGCTTTGCCGCCCAGTTCGTGGGCAAATCAATCACTTCACCGATTCAGGTCACCGATGACGGCGGTGAAATCAGCGCACTCAGCGGGGCGACCATTACGTCAAGAGCCGTCTGCAAAGGCACCATGCAGGCGATTGACACGTATAACAAGCTAAAACCGCAATTGATAGAAAATCTCAAAGGTATGGGCAAATAAGAGGAGCTGACGCCATGGCCAAATCGATTGTTTCCGAGTTCACCAAAGGCCTCTGGAAAGAGGTCCCCCCGTTTCGGCTGGTGTTGGGCCTGTGTCCGGTATTGGGTGTCACCACATCCATGAAAAACGGCATCGGCATGGGACTGGCCACAACCTTCGTGCTTCTCTGTTCCAACATACTGGTCTCACTGCTGCGAAAGGTCATTCCAGCCAAAGTGCGCATTGCCTGCTTTATCATTATCATCGCCACCTTTGTCATCGTGGTGGAGCAGATGATGGCAGCTTTTGCCTATAAACTGTTTCTCGATCTGGGAGTCTTCATCCCTTTGATCGTTGTAAACTGCATTGTTTTGGGTCGCGCCGAGGCCTTTGCGTCTAAAAACGGCATCTTCAGGTCGGCCGCCGACGGCCTCGGCATCGGGATAGGCTTCACCTGGGCGTTAGGGCTGCTGGGTGCCGTGCGAGAACTGATCGGTACCGGCTCCCTGAAAGGTGATGTCTTTAACCTTATCCATTGGGATATCCCCAACATTTTCGGAGCCTCTTTCGTTCCCTTTGAATTTGCCGTCCAGGCCCCGGGTGCTTTCGTAATCCTGGGATTGTTGCTCTGCTTGATGAATCTGATCCCCAGCAAATAGCACGAGGAGTTAAGCTACCATGGAATATTTTGAGATCATCGTCGCCACCATCTTTGTCAACAATATCCTGCTGGCGCAATTTCTGGGAAACTGCCCCTTTCTGGGCACCTCCAAGAAAATGGAAACGGCCATAGGAATGGCCATGGCGGTTGTCTTTGTGCTGGTTATGGCGGGTGTTATCACGTGGATCATTTATTATATGCTCTTGAAACCGTTCAAGCTGGAGTTTTTGCGCACGATCGCCTTTATCCTGGTGATCGCCTCTCTGGTGCAATTCGTAGAGATGTTCCTTAAAAAAAGCATCCCGGCCCTGTATGCCGGTCTGGGTATTTTTCTGCCGCTGATCACCACCAACTGCGCCGTGTTCGGTGCTTGCGTGTTGAACATCGACAAAGAACTCGAATTTTTACCGGCGTTGGTCACCTCCTTCGGCTATGCCGCAGGCTTCGGTCTTGCGCTGATCATCTTTGCCGGGCTACGGGAGCGCATCCTGCTGGCCAGGGTCCCCAAACCCCTGCAGGACACCTCGATCGCATTGATCACAGCCGGTATGATTTCACTCAGCTTTTACGCGTTCAAGGGGATGGTATAATTTTAGTGTATATGGAGGCCGTCCGTGGCTGAAGCAATCTTGGTCATGTTGGGTATCGGAGCCGTTTGCGGTATTGTCTTGAGTGTGGCATCCAAAGTTTTCTATGTGTGGGAGGATCCGCGCATTGCCGAGGTGGAGTACTTTATGGCCGGCGCCAATTGCGGCGGCTGCGGCTATGCCGGGTGCTCGGCCGCTGCCAGCGCCGTCGTGGCCGGCAAAGAGCCCCCCGGGGTCTGCATCGTGGCCGGCATGGAGGCGGCCATTGAAATCGCCGCTGTGATGGGCGTCGACCCGGGCAGCGCCGAACCGCTCAAATCGTTGAACCACTGCGATGGGGGTGATCGCGCCGATGACAAGTATATCTACAGCGGTGCCGGCACATGCGCGGCGCTGGCCAGCCTGTATGGCGGCAAACGGGTCTGCTCCATCGGCTGCCTGGGCATGGGCGACTGTGTGCGCTCGTGCAAGTTCGACGCCATTCATATAGGCCCCAACAACTTTCCCGTAGTGGACGAGGGCAAATGCGTGGGCTGCGGCGCCTGTGAAACCGCATGCCCCAAAAGCATCCTGACCGTACGCACCATGAGCCAGCGGCTGCTCACCTTCAACGAGGACGACCAGGCGCTGGCGCCCTGCCAGCAGACCTGCCCTGCGGAAATCAATATCCCGCAATACATCGACCAGATCCGCAAGGGCGACTACGCCGGAGCGATCAATACCATCCGCGAACGCAACCCCCTGCTGCTCAGCTGCGGACGGGTGTGCCCCCATCCCTGCGAGGATTACTGCCGCAGGGGATTGGAAGATGAACCGGTCTCCATCAACCAGCTCAAGCGCTTCGTGGCCGACTGGGAGATGAACAGCAACCAGCGCCTGCCGATTCCCTGTGCCCCGGATACCGGCAAAAAAGTCGCCATTATCGGCGGCGGTCCCGCCGGTGTGAGCTGCGCCTACTTTCTGCGGCGCTTGGGTCATTCGCCGACCATCCTGGAAGCCATGCCCAAGCTGGGGGGCATCACCCGTTACGGCATCCCCGAATACCGGCTGCCGGACGAGGTCCTGGACTGGGAGATCGAAGGCATCCTGAACCTGGGCATCGAGGTTCAGTACAACGCTCGATTGGGCGAGGATTTCACCATCCAGTCGCTGCGTGACGAGGGCTTTGATGCCATTTTCATGGGCATCGGCGCCTGGAAAGATTACAAGCTGGGCATCGAAAACGAGGATGCCAAAGGCATTTGGCAGGGCATCAACTTCCTTTCCACCGTGGCCTGTCATCCCGAAAAGAAGATCCCTGTTGGCAATAAAGTGGCCGTGGTCGGCGGCGGCAACTCCGCCATCGATTGCGTACGGACCCTGCTGCGGTTGGGCAGCGACGAAGTCTATATTCTCTATCGCCGGACCCGCAAAGAGATGCCGGCCAATGAGGTCGAAATCGTGGCCGCCGAGCATGAGGGCGTCAGATTTCAATTCCTGGCGGCCCCCACCCGGGTCCTCACGGATGATCAGGGACAGGTCAAAGGCATCGAGTACCTGCAGATGGAATTGGGCGAACCCGACGCCAGCGGCCGCCGCCGTCCCGTGCCCATCGAAGGATCGGAAACCATCATCGAACTCGACATGCTGATCTCCGCTATCAGCCAGCAGCCCGATATCACCTTCCTCGAAAAGGAGAAGGAGAAGGAGAACATCGCCATCACACGCTGGAGCACCTTCGACAATGACGAAGAAACCCTGCAATGCAGCCTGCCCTATCTGTTCACCGGCGGCGATGTGGCCACAGGGCCCGCACTGGTCGTGGACGCCATCGGCGGCGGCCGACGTGCGGCGCGATCCATTCATCAATACCTGACCGGCGAACAGGTCAAGGGATCTTCCAGATCACTCCGGAAAAAGCACATTCCGGAATCGCTTTTCAAGACCGTCTCCGGTATCGAGAAAAAAGAGCGAACCCCCATGCCGGAATTGGAGGTCGCCGAGCGCATCGACTCCATGATCGAAGTGGACCAGGTGATCAGCGAAAAGGACGCGGCTTACGAATCCCGCCGCTGCCTCAAGTGCTGCCGCCTGTGCTACAATCCGGATGCCAAGATCAACGTAGCGTGATGGCCTCTAATTGGCAGTGTCAAACCAAGCGCTTTGCACTTGGTTGCAACCGCAACGTTTGTAGCACTGACGTGCTATTGTTTTTCCGCAGCAATTCCCGGTGAATGCGATTCGTTCCAATTATTAAGGTTGTTCCAACCGCCGCGTTCGAAAAAATTTCGCGTTAATTAAATAAGCGTTGCGGGAGTGGCATCTCGCCGTGACGCGTCCCCTTTCAGGTTTTGATGTCGAGGCGAGACGCCGCTCCCGCACTAATTCATGCTCAGCGAAAATTGCTGTTTTCTCCGCCGGTCTTGACACATAAGCATCGAATTGAAATAGTAGCATCCGTTACCATCAAGTTCATATCTTTTTTCTTTTCCAAAGACTCGTTTAACAGCGTTAAGCCAAATACTGAATTTTTCCGGTTACGATTGCACGGCGCAATCATCGCATAGGAAAATCAAGGAAATGACCATAACGAATCTATCCATTAGTGGAAATACCTTCTGGAACAACGCCGCTGCCCAAAATCTATGACGGGATGGCCCATTATTATATGTCGTTCTGCACGATAGCGCCTTGATGCATATCCTGCTCAGAACACATGAGGAACTTTTTGAAGCAACGGTTCGACGGGAAAGCAGAAGCCGACGATTTACAGTTGTAATTAATGGAAACTTCTATGATGTCTCAAGAAGCGGATTAATGGACGCCGCCTGGGGCACGATCCCGTTCCGGCAAACGCAACAACGCCGATCGGCCGCCTGGTTGATAATTTCAGAAGTATCGGCGGCCGACTGGCCCCCAATAATTTTTACATAGCAAATATCGCCGGCCCTCTATTTGGCTATGAGTTCGGATTTGGTGATGCACCGACCGGATCGCCATACATGTCCGCCATTGGAGGTTTGGGTCCGTTGATCATCAACGGTCTTAAGTATGGAAACGGGAATCGATATCAACCGGGTACTTCGGCTGGGGCTCCAACCACCGGTCCCCCACCTTCTCAATATCGGGCCAACTTGATACAACGCAACAACAATACTTACATTGCTGCTTCGCAATTGCCTGCCGCGACCGGCAAAACTGTTATCGCCCATAGCTCCGCAGAAAGAAAGCTGCTAATTCTGGTACAGAGCAATGCGGCATCCAACGGAATAACGCTGGACGATTTGCGCGACAAACTGCATGGCGTCGGGCTTGATAATGCAGTATTTCTCGATGGAAGCGACTCGGCAATGCTTTTTCATCGTCACTCGTTTTTTGTCAGACAGGGGCCAAATAAGGATGAAACCAACACTATTGGCATCGGCTTCACTATCACCTGATGTGAGAAAGGGTACTCCCATGCGTTTAGCACTATTGAAGTGGATCACAATGGTTATTGTGTTCTCCACCTTGTCTGTGTTGCTTTACCTATCTCGCAATGATTTTTTCATTGCGGCAGGCAGTGACGTGCTAACGAAGATTGTACGCCCGGCATTTTGGACGCAAATTGTGTCTTTGCTTTTGGTTCCATTGACCCTCTATGCCTGCCTCTTTTTTTCATTCCGTAGAGTTAGGTTTGTTCAATGGCTGGCGTTGCTCGTATCCCTGTTTGCCTTTGTTCT
>JASFGJ010000304.1:0-5759 GCA_050123815.1 Desulfobacteraceae bacterium | reverse complement strand
AAATATAGATAAGAAAAGTAGAATAATTGGCAACAACCACCATAACGAAAAACTGACAAACAGTTGCTGAGCTTTTCCAAGAACCTTGCTTAGCCTGTCTTTTTCGGCCTCAACATTCGACCCATTTTCCATGAACCGGCAATAGATGATGATCCAGGGGTAAAGACGGCTCAGGTGACGAATACACATCCTATCCATTGTACATCTATTGGCTTGATCCTCATGCTGCCCGCATTTTTCCCTGTTCAGTTTTTTGCATTCATCGATCGCATATTTGATCAACTTGTTCGTTTTATAAAGGTACAGCTGCTTGTATACAAAAAAGCCGATCAGCAGCAGTGGCGCAAGTACAAGATAGTAATTCAGCGGCATGCGCGCGTCCATAATAGGCATCTTGATAATTTGCCCCTTGAAAAAATCCAATATCGGTGAAGTGGAAATAGTAAGCAACGTGTAACACAAGATTCCTAAATAGATGTAAAAAATCCTACGGCAGTGATAGATGGCATCTTTGATATTTTCATAAACCCAATTTTCAGGTAGTTGGCGCTGCCCTGAGGATACAGGCTGGGATAACACCTCATCATGATTCTCCTCCAGCGGTGATAGGGTTAACAACCTTCTCTCATGCGGGGTGATCCAGATTTCAGCATCAGGTGCACGACCTGACGGCCTAACAGTCTCTCTGTTATTTCTAATTGGATTGCTTTGCATCATACCCACCAAGGATTAAGACGATCTTTCGTCTAACGTCAGCAATCGACGTTCCACCAAAACACCCCGGAGGGTTGATAAAGATCATCATTGCCATCATGACTCTGGTTGGCCGAACGGCATTGATTGAAATCCATGCCATTTTGATACCAAACACCGTCAGGTGCCAGTTGCATGCAACAACCTCTGGCTCCGGCATGTGTCTTTTCAATGGTTCCCGGCGCCATGGGAATCGCATAGGCATAAAAAACCACGGAAAGCCATAACACTATTTTCTTCAATTTTTCCTCCAAGGCATAGATGGGTATCGGAACGCTCTTGAATGTGCGTTAGGTGGTGCGCAGATCTGAAAAAATAGAGTCGATTCAGAGGGGACGACCAAGTGTAGCGAGCCTTCGTGCCCAATCTTAGATTGGCCCAATTTGAATCAATAGTCAATGATCGATATAACGGCCATCATGTGAATTTTGTTATATTTTGGAACACCACCGCCAGGATCCGGTCTGCCCGGGATGAATCCGGGGCATCGGCAATACGTTTCCTACACTGCCGACGGCAACTGTTTATAATACATCTGAACATCCGGCGAGGCGGCTTGGCGGGCTTGGTAATCGGAACGCGAGCAAGGCTCAAAACCCAAGGTTTGGTAGAGGCTCATCAATTTGGGATGATTGGTCAGGCTGATAAACCGCGAGTATCCTTGCCGCTGCATGGTATCGATGAAGGCCTTCACGGTGAAAACACCCACCCGCTGGTTGCGAAAACGGGTGGATATGGCCAATGCTGCAATCTCGATGGTTCGTTCGTCGATCACTTTTTTTTCGACACACCCGACGACAATGTCATCGATCAAGGTGACGTAAAAGTTGTCTCGCTCGCGCTTGAGATATTCCTTGTCGCGTAATTTAAGGAATCCCTCGTGTTTGTAAAGCATCAATATCCCCTTGATGAAACGCACATCTTCTTCGGAAGCCAGGGGTTCGAAACGCTCAACAAAGTTGTTTGCAATCAAGGTCCCGAAGCCTTCGATGGTAAACAGCTCGTGTTTGATCGCGTTTTTCGCTGCCGGGAGGATGTGGACGCGATCGTACCGGCCGGCCTCTATCTGATCGCAAATGCGTGACAGGATGTTTCGGTAATTCACATTGGCGATCAGATCGCCCCAGGCTTGAACCGTTGTATCGACGGCCTTGGTGTGGATGGCGTTGATTTTTCGGCCATCCAGGTCCAGTAGAGGCTTTCTTTCCAGAAATATCAGCTTATGGACATTTTCCTCCTGGTCCAGAACGTATTCGTAGAAGTCAGCCTCAGGGGATACCCTTACGATGCGGGTCTCGGGCAGCCGCTCGGCCAAGGTTCGAAACATCTTCTGGTTGGAAAAACGATTAGCGACATTGTGATATAGAATGGTCCGCATCCCCTGCCGATTCAAAAATTTAATATCGGCCACCACCTCTTCGAAATGATCCCGCAACACACCTTCACGACAAGCCGTGCAAACGGTCTTGCCGCCGAGTACGCGTGTGTATTCATTGATGTATAACCGAGGCACTCGATCTCCCCGCACGAGCAAATGAAAACCGTGAATTTACAATACCTACGTTATAAGCTTTAAGATAATTAACTCAACTTTCGGCTTTCGTCATTACGCTGCATTAGGTGCCGCCAGCGGGTGGTTTGCGCCATGTCAGCAGCGAATTTTAGTGTCACTTAGACGCAGCGGAGGAACAGCGCCCCGCACTGTTTGAGCGCAGCGAGTTTGCGGGGCGTCTGTAGCGCGTCTTAGTGACACTTAAATGAAGCTGCGTTTGGCGCAAACCACCCGCTGGCGGCACCGGCTCATGAAACCCGAAAGTTGAGTAATTAAGCCTATAGCAAAATGGGATTCAAACGGCAAGAAAGCGCCTGAGCAAACGCCCCCCTGTAAGGGATTGCTTTCACTTTAAGAAAGGGTATCCAGATGGTCGAGCAAACGCCTCATGAGTTGATGATTTTGATCATATGGCGCATCGGCATCCAAGATTTCACTTTCGGATTGTACGTACATCGAATCTGTCAGATCTTGTCGGCAATTCCGCACAAGGGAGTGCACGCCCTTGTCCGTCACCTCCATATGGAATTGCAGCCCAATCACCCGGTCGCTGTAAACGAAACCCTGGTTGCGGCAGGCAACACTGGAAGCGATCAAGCGCGACCCATGCGGCAGTCCGAATGTATCGCCGTGCCAATGGAAGCTCGTCCACTGGGGGGGGAAAAGCTCGGCAACAGGATGGTCGAGAATTTCATTACGCAGGTAGATGGGAAACCAGCCGATCTCTTTATAGGCATTGGGCCTGACCTCGGCACCGAGTACATCAGCGATTAATTGGGCCCCTAAACAAATCCCCAACACAACCTTTGATGCGCGAAGTGCGGCTTCGATCGCCTGCTTTTGAATTGTCAGCCACGGATACTCGGTATCGTCATAAACGCCCATGGGGCCGCCCATAACAACCAGCCAATCGAACTGTTCCGGATCGGGAGGGGCGTGGTCCTTATAAAAAGAAGTGGCGGAAAGTGCATGTCCGTGACTGCCGGCCCAGGTTTCAATGATTCCCGGGCCTTCAAAGGGAACTTGCTGAAAACAGTGGATTCGCTTTGGTGCCATTCGATCAGTCTAGGTTCTCCATCTGAGCAGCTTTGTAACCCGGAACCAGCAGGGATCGATAGCATTGGCTGCAAAGCGCCTGATCGCCATCCATCGAAAGGCTCTGCTCTGGCGAAGATAGTGGATGACCACATTTGGAACAAACAGTCTCATCGCTTGCGCTGAAAATATTCTCCATGAAATTCTCCAGTCCGCTTAGGTTTGTTGTAATATTAAAATACAAGCAACCGTCTATACCTCTGCAATATGTTTGCCATTCGAGAAACCCACCCCCATTATTAACTTTGACCTTTAATTTTCAACTACTTAAAAAGCCACCAGTGGAATGCTATATTAAAAATCCAAGAACTGAAAGACAATTTTGTAGTATTTGGGCCGGTTATATTACAATTTCGAAAGAAACAGGGCAAGCCCTGGCAAATAAGTCACCAACAACAAACATATCAACAGCAGAGCCAGATAGGGAAGAGAGGCCCGGTAAAGGGTCGTGACAGGCTGCTCAAATTTTAGGCTCGCGATAAACAGATTCATTCCAACCGGCGGGGTTGAGTAGCCGATTTCGAGATTGATCAGGAATATCACCGCCAGATGAAACAGATCGATACCATAGCTCTGCGCCACCGGTACGATGATAGGCACAACGATCACAATGGCCGAGAAGATGTCCATGAGGCAGCCCACGAGAATCAGAAAAATGTTCAGTCCGGCCAGAAACAAATATTTATTTTGAACGTAGCCGGTCAACAGCAATAGAATTTGGTTTGGTATCTGCGCGTCCACCAAGTAGCTTGTCAGCCCCAAGGACATCCCCAAAATGATGATGATGGCACCTGAGAGCATGGCGCTTTCGGCCATGATGGACGGCAGTTGGCGCCGCCAGTGGATCTCTTTGAGGATAATGCACTCCACCACAAGGACATATACCAACACAACCGCGGACACTTCCGCAATGGTAACGAACCCTCCATACACCCCGATAAGAATCAGGGCGATCATGATCCAATCCCACATCGCCGCCGTAAAGGACTCCACTACCTGCCGCCACGAATGCCGATTCTTGGCCGGACGCCTACCACTCAGGCGCAGGCCGTGTGCGAAAGCATAGGTCGACAGGACAACCAGCAGCAGCAATCCGGGCACCAAGGCGGCCTTGAACAGTTTCTCGATTTCGATCTGCGCCACGACGCCATACAGAATAATTGGAAGGCTTGGTGCGAACAACAGCCCGAGACTGCCGCCGGTCGTCAGCAGGCCAAGATTAAACCTGCGATCGTAACCTTCCTGCTTTAAGATGGGATAGAGTACCGCGCCAAGGGCAACGATGGTAACACCGCTGGCTCCGGTCAGGGCCGTAAAAAAAGCACAGGCGCACAGTGCTGCGATAGCGCTGCCGCCGGGCAGCCATCCGGCTGTGGCGTCTAAAAACCTGAGAACTCGCTGCGGCGAGTTTGAAACGGTCAAGACACACCCCACCAACGTGAACAACGGCAATGCAACCAGCACGGGAAGGGAAGCCAGACGGTTCATTTCTATCAGGATCATCTGAAGCGAGACGGGGTCGAAATCAGTGCTCAAAAGACACGCCATGGCAAGGCCGGCAATGGAGATAAAAAGTGGCGCCTCCATCAACGTCAGACACAAAATGAAAAAAATGGCAACAAGCAACAGGGTCATGCGGCCGGATCCTTCCCCGCTTGCATTACTCCAAGCAAATCAAGAAAAAACCGTAGACATGCGATTGCAAAAAAAAGCGGAAAACAGACGGCGACCCATCCCCAGCGACCGAACAGGGCGGTCTCATTGATAACAAACGGTACGGCCACCCAGGCCAGTAAGGCCGTGACGATCATGGCGAACAGATTGGTCAGCAGCATCGCCGCCAGGCGTGCTTTTTTCGGCAGCAGGCGCAGCAGCAACTCGATTTTAATATGCCGGTGATGTTTCAGCGCAAGTGTTGCGCCGACAAGCGCCAGCCACAATACAACCGTCGGCGCTAGTTCGAGCAATCGGTGGGGGCTGAAATGAAACAGATTGCGTGCGATAATGGTAACGCTGATCATGCCGATCAACAACAGATAGAGCATTACAGCTAAAAACCGCTCAATTTTCTCCAGCCCGTTATCCAGAATCCCAACCCATTTTGACATACAATCCGTCCATAGCAGAGGATTAACCGTTTTTCCCCGCGCCCCTGTCCCGCCGATCTTTGGCGGGAAAGCTTGGGTTCGAGGGGAGGTTTTGAAGCCACGGTCCAGAAATGGTTTCAAAAGCTTCACTCGGACCCAAGATCAAGGCGGGGAAAACACGGTTAACCGCAAGAATACATCGGGTATTTTGAGGATTAAACATTTTTCCCCAACGCCGATATTGGGTTCGAGGGGAGGTTTTGAAGCCATTT
>JASFGJ010000303.1:0-5764 GCA_050123815.1 Desulfobacteraceae bacterium | reverse complement strand
CTGGGACCGGTAGTCGTCAAGCTGATGAAAGGGGTGGTTTACCGCGATGCCCATGAGGCTGTTTGGCAGGATCTGGTGCTGCTGGAGAGCCAGGTGAGTGACTATGTCCGGGTGATCGGTTTGGACCTGATCATGGATGAAGCGGAAGGGTACGCCTACCTCCACCAGGCCGAGCCGGAGCAAGACGGTGTGAAGCTGCCCCGTTTGATGCAAAGGCGCCCCTTAAGCTACCCGGTGAGCCTGCTTTGCGCGCTGCTGCGTAAAAAACTGGTGGAAGCGGATGTGGGCGGCGAGCAGATCCGCCTGGTCTTGACCCGGGACCAGATGGCTGAAATGATGCGGATCTTTTTAAAAGACCAGCCCAATGAGGCCAAGTTGATGGATCGCCTTGACACCCACATCAACAAAGTCGTGGAGTTGGGCTTTTTGCGCCGCTTTTCTAAAGACGCCCAAGCCTTTGAGGTTCGGCGGATTCTCAAGGCGTTGGTGGATGCGGATTGGCTGGCCCGGTTGGATGAAAAACTCGAGGAGTATCTGGCCCATGCAGCAGCAACTGATTGATTTTGCCGAATCCGCCGCCATTGCCGGCTTTCGCCTTCAATTTTTTGAGGTTCTCAACTGGGGCACCTTTCACCGCCATGTATGGACGGTACCGGCCAACGGCGGCAACAGTTTGCTGACAGGTGATATCGGTTCAGGCAAATCCACTCTGGTGGACGGGCTCACGACGCTGCTGGTGCCGCCCCAGCGGGTGGTCTACAATAAAGCCGCCGGAGCCGATACGCGGGAGCGGGATCTGCGCTCCTATGTCATGGGATATTACAAGAGTGAAAAAAATGCCGAGACCTTGGAAGCCAGCTCCGTGGCCTTGAGGGATCAAAACAGCTTCAGTGTGCTGGCGGCCGGGTTTTTCAATGCCGGCTATCACATTGCCGTGACATTGGCGGTCGTGCTTTGGCTGCCAGACAAAGGCAAGCCGCCGGAACGTTTTTACGTGGTGGCGGATGAAGGTTTGCACATCAAGGACGATTTCAGTGGATTCGGCGCGGATATACGCGAACTGAAGAGGCAACTCAAAAGGCGCAAAAATATTTTTCTGTATGACTCCTTTGCCAAATACAGCGCGGCCTTCATGCGGCGCATGGGAATCGAAAACAGCCAGGCCCTCAATCTGTTTTTTCAGACTGTTTCCATGAAATCCGTAGGGAACCTGACCGAATTCGTGCGCCGCCATATGCTCGAAGAACCGCCGGTAAGGCAGCGCATTCATGCGCTGTGCCGTCAGTTTGAGGATCTGAACAAGGCCCACGCAGCAGTGTTGCGCGCCAGGGATCAGGTGGAGCGCCTGCAGCCCCTGGTGGCCCGATACAAATCCCACCGGCAAGTGGAGGCCGACATTGAACACCACCGGCAATACCGCTCTGTATTGCATGGGTTTTTTGCCGCCATAAAAGCACGCTTGCTGGAAGGGCGCATTAAAATTCATGAAACCGAGGAGAAAAAGCGAATCGCTCAAATGGCACATGTCAAGCAGCAGCTTGCCTCGCTAAAACTGGATGAACAAAAGCTGCGCCAGGCCATTTTTGAAAACGGCGGCAACCGGTTGGCTGAATTGACCACGGAGATCGAACGGTTGACCGCAGAGCGCGGCCACATTCAACAACGGGCCGATGGCTACCTGAACCTGTGCCGTGAACTGAAATTGACCAGACCCCAAAATGATGAGGAATTTTTGGCCAACCGGACGGCGGCGGAAAAACGCCTTGGCGAAGTGGACGCGCTGGTGGCGCAGCAGGAAAACCAACAGGTGGAAACCAAGGTGCGCCTGAAGGAGTTGGGCGCCCGGATGTCGGACCTGGAAGCAGAGCTGGATTCT
Source organism: Desulfobacteraceae bacterium (assembly GCA_050123815.1). Taxonomy (GTDB): domain Bacteria; phylum Desulfobacterota; class Desulfobacteria; order Desulfobacterales; family Desulfosarcinaceae; genus JARRKU01. The sequence goes on along the minus strand of JASFGJ010000303.1, from coordinate 3,888 downwards.
TTAAAAGGGCGCAAGAGCAACATACCGTTAAAAAATATCACCATTCGCCAACAACTATGTGCGTCTTTAGGGGTCCCCGAGACAAGTGTCCCTTTTTGCGGTGAATTGTTGCGGGTTCGGGACACGGAAAAGGACTGGGAGGGTGCGGCTGAACGGTTGTTGCGCAGTTTCGGGTTGAGTTTGCTGGTGCCCGAAACATTATACAGCCGCATAGTGGCTCATGTGGATTCCCACCATCTGGCCGGACGCATCGTGTACTACAAAACCGTTGTCCGTGACGACCATTTTGTTGATACCACAGATCCCGAGGCGCTGTGCCGAAAAATCGAAATCAAGCCGGACACGCCTTTTTATGAATGGCTGGAGGCTGAACTCAGCCGGCGCTTCAATGCGGTGTGCTGTGATGATATGGCCGCGTTTCAGCGGCTATCCTTTGCCGTCACACGGCAGGGTCAGTTCAAAAGCGGGGGAAAGCGCCATGAAAAGGATGATCGTTTTGCCGTCAATGACCGGCGTCGATTTGTTCTGGGTTGGCAAAATGTGGAAAAAATCAAATCCCTGACCCAGGATCTCAAACGCCTGCAAACCGATTGGGACGGGGGTATCAAAGCGTTGGAGCAGGCAGACCAGGCGCGTCGGCAACTGCGCATCCATGAAGACACCCTCAGAAATCTTTTGGTGGTTCAATCCTTTGCCGAGGTCAATTGGCAGCCGGTGGCCCTTGAAATCAACAAATTGAGCGCCGAAAAAGCGGATTTGCAAAAAAGCTCCGATATCCTGAAAACCTTGAATGCCCAACTGGCGAAAAATCAGTCCGAAGGGGCCAAATGGGAGGCGCAAAAGGACAAACTCAACGCGATTATGGGCAAAATTCAGGTCCGGCTGCAAAACTGGCGCGAAAACCGCAAGGACTCCCTGGCCAAACTGGCCCAGGTGCCGGTTGACGTCCAGGAAGCGCTGTTTCCAGAGTTGAAGCGTTTACAGGACGCTTGCCTGGGTGAGGTCAAAATCACCATAAAAAATTGCGATGCCCGCCAAACCGAGATGCGGGATTGGCTCCAGGCGCACCTTGATGCCCTGACGAAAAAACAGGGTCGCCTGGCCCAAAACATTGTCGTGCTCATGCAAGCCTATAAAAACGCCTATCCAATGGAAACCCGGGAAATCGATGCTGTTTTGGCTGCTGCGGATGAATACGATCAAATGCTCCGGATTCTGATCAAAGAGGACCTGCCGCGCCATGAGGCCCGCTTTAAGACCATGCTCAACGAAGGCACGATTCAAAAGATGGCCTTGTTCCAATCCAAACTGGAAAGTGAGCTGGCCGATATCCGGGTAAAAATCACCGTCATTAACCGATCCTTGTCCGCCATTGACTACAATGACGGATCGTATATCGAACTGATGGCGGATTACAGCCGGGATACGGATGTGCGCCAATTCCGTCAGGATCTGAAAGCCTGTTTAGGCGGCACCCTCACCGGAGAGGCGGGGGAGGATTACAATGAACATAAATTTCTACAAGTCAAAGCCATCATCGACCGGTTCAAGGGGCGCGACGGCCGCGCGGACCTAGATAATCGCTGGACCCGCAAGGTCACGGATGTGCGCAACTGGTTGGTGTTTTCAGTTGCCGAGCGCTGGCGTGTGGATAATGCGGAAAAAGAGTTTTATTCAGACACCAGCGGAAAATCGGGCGGACAGAAAGAAAAACTGGCGTACACCATTCTGGCAGCGGCCCTGGCTTATCAGTTCGGTTTGAAATGGGGTGAAAAACGCTCGCACACCTTCCGGTTTGTCATGATCGATGAAGCATTCGGCCGAGGGTCCGATGATTCCACCCGCTATGCTTTGGAACTATTTAAAAAATTGAACCTTCAACTGTTGATCGTCACCCCCATGCAAAAAACCCACATCATCGAGGATTATGTCAAATCGGTCCACTTTATCCATAATGAAGGCGACTGCAACTCCATGATCCGCAACCTGACCATCGAAGCGTACAAAGAAGAAAAAGCCGCCTTTCAGAAAGCCGGGGCATGATTACCCAGTCGCAAATCAGCAAAAAAGCCATGGTCCCCTGGAACTCCGGTGCATTTTTAAAGAGCTGCATCAACGGCCCCCCTATCTTTCCCTTGGAGATTCGGTTCCGCACGCCGGGTGGCAAGGAGATATTGGAGCAATATGACACCGTGCGCGCCTGGATTCGAATGCTCAAGAGTAATAGTAAAGAAACCAAGCCTCGGGGGTATGACATTGTTTGGCGCAACATTCGTCACCGCACCCTTGGCCAGCAGCAAGTGCCCCAAAGAATCCTGTTTTCAACGGCCGAGGATTGGCTTTTCCATATCCAAAAAGAGACGGCATACCGGGATTTCTTGGATATGGCCGCTCAAACCGGGGCATCTTTGCCGGAATTGTTACCCTATCTTGCGCAACAACCATTAAAGGCCTTGAAGCATGCAGCCCATTGGCCCACTATTCTAAAGGTCTGCCGATGGTTTAAAGCCCATCCAATGCCGCGCAAATATATCCGCCAACTTGATATTGCCGGTGTGGACACCAAATTCATTGAAACCCAAAAAACCATTCTGATGGATCTGTTGCCCCTGGTTCTGGAAAAGGCGCACTATCAATCCGCTATCACCGGCCTTGCCAAACACGGCTTTGAACGCAAATTCGGTCTTAAATATGACCCACCCCTGGTGAGGCTGCGTCTTTTGGACCCGGCCCTGATTCAAAACGGTTTTTCAGACATCACGGTGTCATTTGTCGAGCTGGCAAAAACAGATCCGGGTGCACATACCATATTTATAACGGAAAACAAGACAAACGGTCTGGCTTTTCCGCAGGTGAAGCAGGCCCTGGTGATCTTCGGACTTGGCTATGCCGTTGAAATGCTGCCGGACATCCCGTGGCTTGGTGAAAAAGATATTATATATTGGGGAGACATCGACACCCATGGCTTTGCGATTTTATCCCAGATGAGAGGCTATTTCCCAAATGTTCGCTCCATCCTCATGAATCGAAAAACCCTGATGGACCATAAGGCGTTGTGGGGCGCTGAGGACCCGGCCAAACGCTACGCCGGCGACCTGCCCCACCTTACGACCGAAGAATATGATCTGTTTGTCGAGTTGAAGCAAAACAAATTAAGTGCCCATCTTCGTTTGGAACAGGAGCGTGTCCGTTTTTCGGCCGTGCAGGAAGCATTGCGCTGTTTTTAGTTATATACTTCGGTACCAAAGGTGTCCATTTTTGCAGCACTGGAAAATCACCTGAAAGGGTGGCCGAGATGGACCCGACAGTGATCAATGTCGGATTAATCTAAACCATGACTTCTTCCGGTAGGTAATCAGCGTCAACCAAAGATTATCTGGGGATCTATCAACCGGCAGGTGTGATCCGGGCGAGGCGGATTCGCGGATGGCCGCGGGGATCCGGTCTCAATTATGCTTGCAGCAGGCGCCGTTGTAAGAGTTTTTGCATGTCGCGTCGTCCATCGGCAATCAAGAGTACATAGACGTTATTTTCCATCACACGGCAAATGATACGGTAGGGTTTAAAAAAGACATGGCGGAATTCCCGCAGCCCTAAAGCAATCAATTCTCGCGGGTAAGACCCGCGTTCAGGATTTTCAGACAGGCTGTTGAATGCTTTTTCGATACGCTCCAGAACGTAATCCTGAATGGTTCAAAAACTCATCCGAAGATAATGTGTCGAAAACACATCATGATTTTTGCACAAAACATGGCAAATTTCATCCACGATTAGAAAAGCACGGCATGAGCGAAGTGGTCAGGCTGTAAAAAAGAAAAAATTCCGAAATTTAATTTTTGTGGATACGCTAAGCAGGAGAAGGTGAGCCGTAGCGGGTTCGATTCTAAA
>JASFGJ010000302.1:0-5771 GCA_050123815.1 Desulfobacteraceae bacterium | reverse complement strand
GTCCTGATAATAATAGCCAACAATGGAGACAACGACCGCCTGGCATGCCAGCATCATCCAAAGGTCGGATACCGGTACAGCAAGAATGCTGCCAAACAAATAACTCATAAGATCGACATGATACCCGGGAGTCAGGTCGAGCAATACGATCCCCAATGCCATCCCTACCGCCCAGATCACGCCAATGATTGTGTCGGCCCGGTGCCTGGCCTTCAGCGTTACTATCGCCATGGTCATGGCGGCCACCACGGAAAAACCCATGGTGCCTGCCAGCAGCGGCCATCCCATATAAAAAGAGAGACCAATGCCGCCATAGGCCGCATGGGCGATTCCGCCGGATAGAAACACGATGCGATGAACCACCACAATGGTTCCCATGATGCCGCAAATGACCCCAGCCATCACACCGGCCATCAGGGCATGGCGCATAAACTCATATTGCAATGCGTCAATCATCTTCTAAATGCACCATTTGTTTTCCCAGCAGGCCATGGGGCAGACCGTGGGCCGCCAACTCGACGGGGCATACCTCTTCGGCTGTGCAGGTGCAAAGGGTGTCGACCTCTCCTATGGCAATATCTGTTTGCGGATGGTAGTGCAAACGTCGGTTGACACATGCCACCGATTTGATGTGGGACGAGAGCACCAGCAAGTCGTGACTGACGACAACGATGGTCATCCGACGATTCAGTTCACTGAGCAATCCGTACATCTCGGTCTGCCCTTTCGTATCGATATGAGCCGTCGGTTCATCCAAAAGGAGGATTTCAGGTTCGCAAACAAGGGCACGAGCAATAAAGACCCGCTGGCGCTGGCCACCGGACAATTGTCCGATGCGACGGTGGCAATAGGCTCCCATTCCCATCCGGTTGAGCGCTTCGTGAGCGGCCACCCGGTCCTTTTTGGAGTGTCGAAGTTGCCGATTGCCGGGTTGCAATTGTCCCATCAACACCACATCGAGAGCGGAAATGGGAAATTCCGGATTGATTTGGGTGTTCTGAGGTACATATCCGATGCGGTGGCTCAGATTCCCCGCAGGTCGACCCAGGACACGAATCGAGCCGCCGGACGGCTTCAGCAATCCGAGAATGAGCTTGAGCAGGGTGGTTTTGCCGCCGCCGTTGGGACCAATCATGGCCATAAAATCTCCGGCCGGGATGGACATATTCACCTTGCTCAGAACTGTTTGTCCATTGATAGCGAACGACACGTTCTCCAATTCGATGACACTTTCCGACATGGGCTACCTCAAGGCGTCCTTGAATTTATACGATTCTCAAACCCTTCCAGATCCCGGCGCAGCTCGCGATCCAGTTGGGTCAACGCTTCTGTAAAGGTCGCATAAATGGAAAAATAGACGTCGGTTTTGGCGGTGGCTGCCATCTGAACCGATTTGGGCTCATAAGTGGCCGGACTCGCACCGGGATGGACCATAACTTGAACCGATACGTGATCCTTGCCAATTTGTTGCGCAAAATAGCGTTGGGGTGGGATACTGACAAAGACCGAAATACGCGCCGCATCGGCGTGCAGCGCCATGCTGAAAAGAGCGGTCCAGCAGCCAATAATTGTTTTAATAGATAAACGTTTCAGCATGTTGTCAAGTCTCTAAGTTATTATAGAATTCGTTGAAACGAGCATGAGTGAAAACCAGCGTTTCTACTCCTTATCATATGCACTGCCTGCAAACAATGCAACTTATTTGCATTGTGTCACGGAGCTGTGGGGTATGAGCAATGGTGGTATACGGTTGTCCAGAAAGTGCAAGTTGGTGTGTTGGAGAAATTTATCGCGTTTTTATATATCGATAGATCCTGTATTCAGACTCCACCCCTTCAATTGTGTCAATTTTTGCCTGAATTTCCTTTCGTCTGTCGGAATTAAGCCAGGCTTGCCAATCTTCAAGTGAGAACCAGGAGCTTATGGTTGTAATTTCATTGGATTCGTCGATGGTTTTAAGATATTCGCTTGAGATATATCCCGGCTGCATCGGAACCAAACTTCGAATTTCGCGAATATACTTGTATAATTCCTTTTGCCTCTCTTTTGGGCAAGTGCGACGGATAAATACTTTTATTGCCATGCTCACCTCCTGAGGGCTCGCGCAAAAATAAATTAGCGTTTTTGCGCGAACCCAAAGCAATTCAAATGGTGCTCACTCCCGCAACTCATTTTCGCAATCGTGCGGTTTTTCTTCGAAAGCGGTGATGATCAGTTTCGGCAACCGGTATATGCGCAATTAAGCCGCCGGTTCCGGAATCTTTCCTTTGGGAAAGCTCTTGGGCACCCCCTCGAACGGTGTTCGCTTTGTGCTGCTGATGGTACTTGGATCCCGCATGGTTTTTAAAATATCGATGCTCTCTTTCAGGCCCTTGTTGACCCGGCACAGCTCCATGGCCATACCGACGATCTGGGCCACCGCCTGTACAAAATTGACATCATTAAGGGTAAACTCCCAGGGTTCCGCCGTGTAAATACGCAAACAGCCGAACAGTTTTTCACCGATGATAATCGGCGTGGAGAGAATGGAGCAGATGCCCTCTTTTTCCGCCGCTTCCGGGTATTGAATTCGAGGATCATCCGTCACATCGTAGATGGCCACCGGCTGACCATCCTGCAGCGCAGATGCAATGGACTGAAGGGCGCTGACCGGCCCTTTGTTGATATACTCATTGCTCAAACCGTAGCTTCCAGCGACTTTAAGCTCGTGGGATTGTGGGCTGAACAGGAACAACGTGCAACCTTTGACATTCAAAGCGTGGGTGATGCCTTCTACCGCAATCAACACGATCTCCTCTGGTTCCCGAATGGTCGAGATGGCTTTGGTAATTCGAATCAGGGACTCGTAGTTGACGATGGGTTTTTCCATAATGGGCTCCTTTCTTTGGTGTGAGCAAACTTGACAATCCATCCGTGACGCGGGGCAGGCGATGTTGCCCATGCCCGAGGTGCGCAGACTGTAAGATATGCCAAACTTGAAACGTGAGTACTGCTTCGTTCAGAGACGCTATTTCCAACAATAATCGACAGACATCAAATGCTGGAACAAAGGTGGAACGAAAATTACTAATTGCCAAGAAGATGAAAAGAAGCGTATGTGCTGTGGATCGCACCAAGAGATGGAACTGTGCATCTGATGTCAGCCGGCACAAAATGAACGTGAGTCAATCATAGCATGATTGAACATGAAATCAAGATTTGGTTTGGGCAAAACAGTCATTTGCACAACGGCAATATTTGACAGCGGACATCAAGGAAATCTATATGATTAGCAGATGGTCCTGTGAAGCAGCGTTTTAAAAAGATATCCTCAACCAGGGAGGCGGACATGATCTTGAGTTACAAGGACAAGCATCCAAAGATTTCTACGGAGGCTTTCATCGCGCCGACAGCAACGATTATCGGCGATGTGACCATCGGGCCGGGCGCAAGCGTGTGGTACGGCACAGTAGTGCGCGGGGACTTGGCGCCCATCACCATCGGAGCAAATACAAACATTCAGGATAATTGTACGATCCATACCGATGTTAATAAACCGGCCATCATCGGCCGGCATGTCACTGTCGGACATAACGCCGTGGTGCATGGTTGCACCATTGAAGAACGCTGCCTGATCGGAATGAACGCCGTGGTGCTCACCGGAGTGGTTGTAAAAACAGGAAGCGTCATCGCTGCCGGGGCCTTGATCAAGGAAGGCAGGACAGTGGGACCCTTTCAATTGCTGGCGGGTATGCCCGCAATTGTAAAAAAAGAGTTCACCGAGCAGATCCTCGAAATACTTGAATTGGCGGTGGATGAATACCTGGAATTGGCCGCCGACCACCGGCAATTCACAAAAGATTGACAAGCGTATGGATAGGAGATAGAGGTCATCTTTCGGTCTTTAAAAGTGGGTGCTTGATTCAATGGATACAGATGGAGTATGTTGCAGGATTGAACATAGGATGTGATCATCCGGGTTATTTATCTTAAAGCCTATATCAAACGGAGAAATAACATGTCAGAATGGGAACCAAAAATCGTGAGCTTCCTGTGCAATTGGTGCAGTTACGGTGCCGCTGATCTGGCCGGCGTCAGCCGAATGGAGTACCCGTCCAACATTCGCGTGGTTCGTATTCCCTGCACCGGCCGCATGAGCCCAAAATTCGCCCTGGCCGCTTTGAGAGAAGGCGCCGATGCCGTATGGGTATCCGGCTGACATCCCGGCGAATGCCATTACCTGGAAGGTAATTATTACGCACGTCGAAAGTTCGCATTGATGAAAAACCTGCTGGAGCATATGGGTATCGAATCGGATCGCATCCACTTCTCATGGATCTCTTCAGCCGAATCCACCAAATTCGTGAATGTCGTCAGCGAGATCACCGATAAAGTCAAAGCGATCGGACCCAACAAACATTTTATCAAGCAAGAGGCGAAGGTGGCCTGATCATGACAGCTTACACGGAACAAATTCGACAGATCGCCCGCCGGTTGCTTAAAGAGTGCCAGGTGGAAATGATCATAGGTTTTCGGGCCGGTTCGATGCCGATGATGAACGAACCCTGCTTTATCCGCAAGCCGGAGGAGGCCGACAAGTTGGTCTGGGATGGCAATTGCGGCATCAACCTGGCCAATTACCTGACCGACCGCAAGGAAGAAAAAATCGGCGTGTTGGCCAAAGGATGCGATTCACGCAATATCATTACCCACATTATTGAAAACAAGATTAAACGGGAACAATTGGTGATCATCGGCATTCCCTGCCAAGGCATGATTGACAAGCGCAGCATCGCCATGCAGACCGAAGGCGAGATCATAAAGGTCACCGAATCGGAAGACCAGGTCCTGGTCCAATCGACCGACGGCGATAAAAGCTTTGCCAGGGCCGATGTATTGCAGTCCAACTGCAGCGTCTGCATCCAGCGAAATCCGGTCATCCATGATGAAATGGTTGCCGAGCCCGTGCAGGAACAAACCGACATGGATCCGTTTTCCGATGTTCGCGTAATCGAAAACATGAGTGCGGACGAAAAGTGGCAGTTTTTCGAGGATCTGCTGGCCCCCTGTATCCGATGCTATGCATGCCGCAATGCCTGCCCATTGTGCTATTGCCCCACCTGTTTTGTCGATGAATCCAAACCGCAATGGGTGGGCAAAAGCCAGGATCCCATGGATGTGCGCACCTTTCATTTCCTGAGGGCTTACCACTGTGCGGGCCGCTGCACCGACTGCGGCGCCTGCGAGCGGGCATGCCCGGTTGGAATCAATATGCGAACCTTGACCAAAAAACTGAACAAGGATTGCCTGGAACTCTTCGACTGGCAAGCGGGCATGTCTCTGGACAGCCGACCGGGTCTGGATGTCTATAACCCAAACGATCCGGATGAGTTTATCAAATAAGCATTCGCAAAGGCAGACTGTTATGAAGTTCATTCAAATCGAGAAGAGCGAGTGGTCCGCAGGGCTGGACAGCTTGCGTAAATCTTTCAAGTTGTACGGGCCTGTCAAGGAAAAAGAGTTTCACAACTTCAAGGCTCTGGATGCGGGTGAAATACCCGATTTTGACATGCAAAACACCCGCCTGTCGCCCAAAAGTTTGGTCTTTCCGCAATCCGAATCCATGATGACCTTTTCTCTGGACCCCAATGATGAGAACTGCGACATCTGCCGGGAGAGCCCCAAAGACTACTCGCCGCGAGCAGTGTTTGGTCTGCGCCCTTGCGATGCCAAAGCCATGACGTTGGTGCACATGAACTTCGACAACGGAGACTTCCAGGACCCCTACTGGC
>JASFGJ010000301.1:0-5783 GCA_050123815.1 Desulfobacteraceae bacterium | reverse complement strand
TGAATGAAACGGCTGGATCTGCCGCTTTGAATGCGACGGCTGCGCTTGTTGTGGGACTGGACCAGAATCGGACGGCGCAGGGGCTGTGGATGCTTTGCCATGCCAGAATCGTTCGATTTGCTGCTTGTCCAGACCGGTCATCTGCATGCTCATATCTTTGAAAAAGACAATGTAGTGATCATCGGCATACATATGGGCATCGGCAATCACAAACGGCTCCGGGTGATACCCGATCTGTTTTATTTCAACCACATAATGGACGTGACGCGTATCCGGCGTTACCGGCCCGCGACATTTCAAGCGACAAGGCACAGCCGGAACGGGCTCGTAGCACACATCGGGGTTGTCTGTGACCCATCCAAGCCGCATGAGCAGAACGCGCAGCGTGTGGGCGCAACATTCATACATCAACGTTCCCGGCATGACCATGTCATCGACAAAGTGGCATGTCAGAAACCAATCATCCGGATGAATGTCGGACTCAGCCTTAACCATACCCAGGCCGAAACGACCGCCTCGAGGAGATAAATCGACGATGCGATCGATCAGCCGCATGCGCTGACCCGGCAGGCGCAGAGCCTCGGGCAATACAACGCCCTCAAATTGCGGTCCAAAACATCGGTTGGCGTCACCATGTCGGAGAGCCTCAATCTGTTCGTCGTCATAGCCACCTTGATTGACGTGAAATATGGGCTCAAAGGGTCGGCTGTCGATGCGACGGCCCTCTTTTTGATCCTCTTCGGACAGGATGATGCCGCCGGAGCTGCGAACCTCCATTTCGGTAAAAAATCCGGCACAACCATTGGTCATGGTTATCAGATGCTGATTTCCGATGAAGCCTTCAAATCGGAAAAAGAACAGATAGGTCTCTTCATGCCGTACAAATTTATCGATATGGATATCGTAGCGAATGGTTTCACCCGGTTGAGGCAGACCCCGGTGGAAACGAATCTCGGCATCCAGCAAACGGTATGTGCGCCGGCCCTTGACCTGGTGATCGATTCCCAGGTAGGCGCTTAAGAACAGGTCTGCCTGTCCGGCCTCGACCGAGATGCACACCGGCGCCCGATTCCCGTCAAGATACCAGGTATCCGGAAGCACATCATGCTCGGTGACAACACGACCGGAGCTTAAGCTCAGCTTTTCACCCTCCACACTCAGGATTCGGTCAACCAACATCAGCGGCTCATCCGGCAGCCTGACACGCGTATTGTAGGTGTCGACGACGTCGAATTCAGGACCCAGCATTTTTCCGACCGAACCGATGGCGAATTCCATGCACTGGTCGCGCGTAAACGCAACCGAGGGCGTTGGCTCAGACACCTTTGGTGTCGGCCCAGACACCTTCGATGCGAAGGGCTCTGTGGCAAAAGTGCTGTCGGTTGGCGGCTCTGAGTTGTAAGGGGCTTGGGACAGCGATGCCGCCAGCTGGTTGTGCAATTCAAGGGTCTGTCCGAATTGTTCGGTCATTTCACGGGACAGGTCCAAAAACTGCTCATGCGCCTTGGCCGTGGCGGAGACGTTGGCATTGAGTTCATCAAGCAGCAATTTGAAATCATATGCATTTTCATCGGAAGGAGAGGGCGGTGCGCCACCATCGGTTACCGATATTCCGGCATGGAGATGGTCCCGGGCATCGGTTTCCACAGCCTGGCTTGCTGCAGGAGCTTGTTGTTGCTGCGGAAGGGGCGGAAACGTCAGGGAGCCCGATCCGATCGGTACGCGTATGGATTCAGGAGCGGACACGTCGACCGTGGAGTGGTGATCTGAAGCGTAGCCATAAAGTGGGGTCAGGTCGACATCCAAGCCGGACGCCCATAGCGTTGCCACGCACTTAAAAAGGGTGAGCGCTTCATCCTCGCTGCGGTGATTGGCGGAGACGCTCAAGTGCGGTTTGTCGGCCAGGATCTGGCGAATCATACCGGTGCAAGATGCATGCGGCCCCACCTCAATAAAGGTCCTGATCCCGTCCGCATAGGCTTGTTCGATGGTGCGGGGAAAGTTAAAGCCTCTCAATGCCTGCTGCAGAATGGACTCTGCGGCAGCGTCTGATGTATTGGGTCGGGCCTTTTCAAATGCACAACTATAAAAGCGCACCCCATCCACCGCCTTCGTATCAAACAGATGCAGGGCCTTGTAGGCCTCCGCCGCCGGCAACGCGGCATTGCAGTGGACCGCCACCACGCCGTCCAGAAAAACAGCATCGCAGTCAAGGTTTTTAATCGCCGCCGCGACCTGCGGCTCAAGCCCGCCGATGACGCATTGGCTGGGGGTGTTCACAATCAAACGATGCACAAAGTCGAGATTGCTGACAGCGGCATCCACCTGTGAAGCGGATCGGTTTATGGCCGCCACACGCCATGTGACGGGTTGATCCTGTGGTATGTTCCATGCCTTGCGCACCGACTCGTACGATCCGCTGAGTTGTGTTTTGAACAGGTTGGAAGATGCCAGTCGGTCCAGCATCATACCACGTTCGGGCCAGGCCCCCATAGCGAAATTTCCGGCAGATTCGCCCAGACTGTAACCGATTACGGCGTCCGGAAACAAATTGAATTTGTTCAGAAGCAGGGTCATTTGCCCTGCAAACAAAACTTGTCCGAAAATGGTGTTCAGCGGGTCGGCGATCAGATTGCGATAGGCCTCTTTGTGCCACTGCTCGGGCCAGGAAATCCGCCAAGGATCGTACCATTGGGGGAGAAGTTGGTCGTGCAGTCGATCGGTTGAAAGATCCATCTCTTTGAGCACTTCGGGCCAGATGGCTCCGAGTCTTCGACCCATTCCAAGGTAATGGTTTCCGGAACCGGGATAGACAAGCGCCATTTGTCCGCCACGTGAAACAGATTGTGGAAGATGGACCACACCGCGAGGATGCTCGAATTGACAGGGTTGCCCATTTTCTACGGCATACCGCGCCTGTTCCAGGTCCGTGATGAGATCGGTCATTGAAGTGGAAACGATGGCGATACGTGTTGTTCCATGCGCACCGGATCGATGGTGATGCCAGCGGTGTGCCGTCGATTCCAGGCTTGATGCGGCGGATGGATCCACGCTCCTCGCCAGATCGGTCAGGCGATCGAGTTGATTCAACAGTTCCTGTTTGCCGGGGCCGGCCAGGCAGAAAAGGCCATAAGGCAATGCGCCGACCGGGCGCTGCAGATGCAGCTGGGGTCTGTCGGATGGCCCATCGCCCCGTGTGGCTTCGCCGAGCACCGCATGCATGCAATTGTTGTCCGCCGTCATGGTCGCCACACAGGCGTTGCGAGGAGCATCGGTACGATTGCGCGACCAATAACCGGTCTGCCGCGGGATATGAAACAGCTCTTTATGCCATATCTCCAACGCCGGTTGACGGTAGTTGACAAGGGGAGGAATCAATTGATGAAATAAGCACAACGCTGCTTTTGCCACCGAGGCCAGGCCGGCCGCAGCACCTGTCAGCCCTGTAATTGGCGTGAGTGCGCCAATCGCCGGCCGGTTGGATAAATCCAGGTCTTGGCCGTCGCCAAAGAAACGGTGCAGGGCTTCGGCTTCGATGCGGTCCTGCGCCGGGATCCCGCTTCCATGAGATTCTATGAAGCCGATGGCGCTTTTCTCTATACCGGCCCTGTTCAGCGTTCGGGACAACGAGTCGCAGTAGGTTTCGCTGGATGGGCCTTTGCCATGGGATTTCCAGCCGTCGGATGCACCGGATGCCCCATGGATAACGGCATAGATACGATCCTTGTCCGCCACTGCATCCGGCAGGCGCTTGAGCACTAGTGCAACGGCCCCTTCCCCGGGAAGCGTGCCATCGGCGCCGCTGTCAAACGGCCGGACGATTCCATGCTTGCTAATGGTATCGACAGTATAGCGAGTGGCCAGGTTGCGCTCATCGCATGAAAGATCGACGGCCCCGGCCAGCATCAGGTCGGCCTGTTCCGATTGAAGCAGGCGCATGGCAATTTCGATAGCCCTCAGACCACTCGCCTCTTCGGCCGATACCACAAATGATGGCGCGCCAAATCGGAACTCGCGGGCAATACGGCTTGCGACGATGCCGCCGAGTGCCCCAAGGGTGCGCACAGCCGTCAGAGGCACACCGCAGACCTCTCTTGCATGTTGAAGCCATTGGCGATCCTGGTCCTGGGTGGTGGCAAGCATCGGCTTATCGCGATGTCGGCTCAGTACTTCCGGCAAAGCCCAGCGATGATGAAAATTCGTGGCCTCATAATCGTAGCCAATGCCGATAATTGCGCCCATCTTTTCGCGGGGCTGATCCAGCGTCATACCTGCATCGTGCATGGCGCCGGCAGATACTTTGAGCATCAGCAATTGTTGCGGCAAAATGTCCGGTATTTCGCTCGGCGGGATCTTGAATTCGCCGACTTGGATGGTCACATCGCTGATAAACCCACCGTTGGTCAGTTGTTTGTTGAACCATCGAGACGGAATCTGCGGCGCTCTCCAGCGTCGATGGGGTGGGGCGATCAAGGCAGACTGGCCTTTGAATAGCGCCTCCTGGAAACTGGCAAGTGACTCGAGTCTGCCGAGTGTGAGGCCCATACCGACAATCGCGATTGCCGTGTCGGATGGTTGTTTATCGCCATTGGCCGCGGATTGGATCGAAAAGGGGGCAATTGGTGTTTGCTGCGTTTGAGACGGAACGCTTTCCCACTCCTCCAGCAGGATGTGTGCATTGATTCCTCCAAAACCAAAGGCACTGACCGCGGCACGTCGGGGTGTCCGGGTTTCGCGTTTCGGCCATGGGCATGATTCGGTCTGAACGCGAAAAGGGCTTTTGTGCAGCGGGCTGTCGCTCGATGCGCTTTGGAACTTTAGCGAGGGCGGCAGGATTTTATGATGCAGCGCCAGCAAGGTTTTGATCAATCCGGCGGCACCCGCAGCGGTCAAGAGATGGCCTATATTGGATTTGATCGATCCCAGTGCACATTGCTGTTCGCTCCAATGGCAATCGGCCCATAAGCCGCGGAGACTGCGTAATTCGGTGGCATCGCCAACCGGTGTTCCGGCGCCATGGCACTCAATATAATCGACATCCGATGGCAACCAGTCGGCCTGAGCATAAGCCATACGCATGGCGCGGATCTGTCCATCGGATTCGGGCGCCAGCAAGTTTCCGCGCATGTCGTTGGACAGTCCAATGCCGCAAATGGTTCCGAAAATGGTGTCGCCATCGGCAATGGCATCATCCAGTCGTTTAAGTATCAAAATCCCGGCGCCTTCACCGACAACCAATCCATCGGCGGATCTATCGAAGGGGGCACATCGTCCGGTTCTTGATAGCGCTTTCAGCTGGCTGAATCCGATCTGCGTATAAAGGCAGTCCGGTCGCGAAACTCCGCCGGCAATCATGGCATCGGCACGATGGCTCAGCAGCTCATCGCACGCCAGCTTGACCGCGTATAGCGACGACGCACACGCGGCATCCAGTGTAAAGCTCCCTCCTCGCAGATTCAGTGCACTGGCCACGATTGCTGCCGGTGAGCTGACGACGCGAGCCGCCATCGCTTCCGGAGGGGAGATGCTAAGTTCACTTCGGTTATGCCAATTTTGACCGGGAAATTCATTGGCCATTAAGCGCCGTGAAATTCGGGAGGTGAGGTCGGTCGGCAGTGCAATGGACGCCAGAATTGTCCCGATGCGAGCGTTGTCAATTCCATCCATTCGGCACGCGGAAAGGGCTGTTTTTGCTGAATGCAGCACCCATTGATGCACCGGATCAAGCTGCATGGCAAATCCAGGTTCGAGATTCAGACCGGTTGGATCAAAATGAAAATCGC
>JASFGJ010000300.1:0-5812 GCA_050123815.1 Desulfobacteraceae bacterium | reverse complement strand
GTGGACAGCGATGGGATGACCGTGAAGGCGAGTGATAAAGTCTATGCGCGCCGAGAGCTGAAATATGAAGTGATTGGTACGGCTCACGGTTTGCTGCGAGTGGACCCAGGTCGTATCGGCAGCGGATTTTCCAGGCAACGGTTCCGGTTTTGCCGGTTTCGCTGTCGTTGATGCTGCCTCGGCTTCGACTGGGACGAACTGGGATTTATCGGCGCCGCAAACCGGGCAGACATCCGGTGGTTCAGGCCCGGTGTGAATGTATCCGCAGACGAGGCATTTCCACTGCTTTTGGGCCTCTCCTTCCGGAGCATCAGGCGAAGTCGCAAAAGTCTCTATCTTGTTTATTTTTGATCTTTCGGCGCCGCATACCGGACATTCATCAGGAGCGTCGTCACTCGGCGTTTCATATCCGCAAACTGAACACTTCCATTTAGCCATTCGATATCCTCAGCAATAGGTTTGTAATGTTCTTGTAGTTGCAGTCCGGTGAGAGGACTGTCAACCTTTTTTCATCCGGCTAACGCCATGCGAATAGCGGTGCTCATGAGGCATGCAGCGGTGTGCCGAGCAGGTACTCATCATATTGTGTTGGTCCCTCTTGATAGATTTCCAGCATGGATTCGAATTTGTGTCGTTCCTTATTGTTTTGCCAATTACGCCAGGAATCAAGATCTTCCCAGGTTGAGATAACAACCATAACATCAGGGTCTTCGCTTTTCATCAAGGTCTCGCCGGACATATAGCCTTTTTGGGTCATGGCCAAAGCTCGAATTTCATTCAACAGCGTTACAATCTGAGGGATATTGCCGGGTTTAAACCGTCGCTTGATGAGAATTTTTGCAATCATGAAATCTCTCCTCCTTTAATTGGCGAACAAAAAGCGGCCTTCAAATATAAAAACGGAAAAGCAAATGGAAGACAGAGATAGTTGCAGCAGCGTCAGACAAATTTTTCTGACAGTTCGATGGTGGCGGAGCAATTGTGGTGAGTTCTTCTCCGTTGCTTACAGTTTACACACCTGAAAACGATAGGGTCAAGTGATTTGGGAGCAATTCAACATTAGGACATATGCCAAGCGCGATGCCGGTCATCAGGTCATAAAAGAATGGTGATGGTGGATGAAACCAATAAAACCGGCAACGACCAAAACGGCGTAGACATCATCGTGGTAAAAGCGAGTAATCGAGTTTGGTTGATGCGTTAGATGGTTGAGCGCTTAGACTAAAAAGCTCCACAAAATTCCGGCACAAATAGCAGATCCAATAACACCGCTTGAGTTGCAGGCCATTGCGTGCATCAATAGATAATTGCTTGGGTCCTCTTTTTGAGCCACCAGGTGGACCTCTCGGGCTGATCCGGGTACTGCAGAAACACCGGCTGCACCAAGTAGTGGATTGATCTTTTCTTTGAGAAATAAATTCATAAGTTTCGCAAAGAGCAAGCCAGAGGCCGTTGCAATGGAAAATGCCACCGAACCGAGGAAGAAAATACCGACCGCTTTGGGGGTGATAAAAACATCGGCTTGCGTGCTGGCACCAACAGTGAATCCGAGAAAAATGGTGGCAGTATCAATAATTGAAGATGCCGCGGTTTTTGCAAGGCGGTCGACCACTCCCGACACCTTCATCAAGTTCCCGAAGAAAAAGGGTCCCAAAAGCGGAATGGAAGCCGGTGCAAGCAGGCAGCACAGCAGTACACCAACGATTGGAAAAAACAACAATTCGGTGCGGGATACCGTACGCGTTTCTTCAGGCATATGTATCAGGCGTTCTTTTTTAGAGGTAATCAACCTCATGATCGGAGGCTGAATGATAGGAATCAAAGCCATATAAGAGTAAGCGGCGATTGCAATGGGACCGATAAGATGTGGCGCCAGTTTGGCGGTAAGAAAGATCGAGGTCGGTCCGTCGGCACCTCCGATGATAGCAATTGCACCGGCCTCTTTGGGGGCAAAGCCCAAGGCCAATGCGCTTAGCAACGTAAAGTAAATACCCATCTGGGCCGCAGCGCCAAGAAGCATGAGTTTGGGGCGGGCAAGCATTGATGAAAAATCGGTCATGGCACCAAGACCAAGAAAGACGATGGACGGGTAGAGACCGGTGGTCACGCCAAAATAGAGGTAGTGCAATACGCTGTTGTCCTCATAGATCCCAAGGCCAAATCCTTTAAAAAACGGTATGTTACCAATTATTACGCCAAATCCGATAGGCAACAGCAAAAGGGGTTCGTACTTTTTGGCGATGGCGAGATAACAAAAGAGTATGCCGATACCAATCATGATGATGTATCGGTAGTCGAGCATGTACCAACCGGTATTTTTAATAAAATCAGTCAGCAGTTCCATAGTGGCTTTTACCTTATTGTATTAGCGTTGATGCTTAAACGTTGTTCCAAGAAAAGGATCCTTCACCTGCAGGAGTGAGATAGCCTGCTTCGCGCAACGCCCGGATGGTAATATGAGGATGAGGCAGGTTTTCTTTTATAAAGATCTGGTAAAGCTTGGTGAGTTCAAACGTATCGCCCAATCCGGCTGTCAGTGCCTTGTAGATCGAGGCTGCAGCGGCAAGATCATCCAGGATATTCTCTTCAACGCCTACGGATTCGGTGGTGGGTTCAGGTTTCGAGATGGTTTTTTCGGGCGCAGGTTCTGCTGTCTTTTCAATCATGCTCACAATTTTATGCAGCTGTGAAATGATAAAGGACAAAACGGATAGACCGGCCATAACGATGCATGCGCCGGCCAGAGCCATTGCCCAGCCATTTTGGGCACTGATTGCAGCTAAGCCTTGCACTCGCGCACCTCCTCATGTTGGATGAACTTGACAAGAAAGATAAGATTTAGAAAAGAATTCTAAGATCACATTTGGATGGCATTGTCAATAAATACTCATCGAATAAAGATCGCCGACAGCAGGCCTGAAAAAAGAAACGGAACAATTCTGGTATAGGCCATATCGCATTGACAAGCTTTTCCAAGGCGCCTATGGTGCCTTCAAGCCAAAGTTATGCAACAAGAGGCGCTGCAGGCCGCGGTATCATCTCTCGAACCATCCAATCAGGAGAACGACATGGCTATCCATATCAAAAAGATTCTTGACTACTTTGAGCAGCTTAATTCAATTCCGCGCTGTTCGGGCAATGAGGTGCAAGTGTGCCGATGGCTGCAGCAATGGGCGGATGCATTGGGGTATGAATCGCAGGTGGACGCCGGTGGAAATTTAGTGGTGCGGGTACCTGCTGCCGACGGTCACAATACCGATCCAATCCTGATAATACAGGGTCATATGGATATGGTTTGTGAAAAAACGCCGGATTCCAAACACGATTTTTCCAGGGATCCCATTCGATCACGCATGGACCAACAATGGCTGACCGCCGATGACACGACCCTGGGCGCGGATAACGGAATTGCCATCGCTTATATGATGGCACTGGCAGAGGATACGGATCTGGTTCGTCCTCCGTTGGAGCTATTGTTCACGGTGGATGAGGAAAGCGGTTTAAACGGAGCCAAACTGCTGCAGCCCGACTTTGTGAAAGGCAACGTGTTGATCAACCTTGATTCGGAAGATGAGGGGATTTTTACCATTGGGTGCGCCGGCGGTGTTGATACGACATTGACCCGTAAGATGTCAATTGAACCGGTTCCAGCCGACCACCAGGCTTACTGCCTCCTGATAGGGGGCCTGAAGGGCGGTCACTCCGGAATCGATATCGGCAAGCACCGCGCCAATGCAAATAAGATACTGGCAAGAGCACTGGGTCGTATCCGCAGCACTTGTGCAATGCGAATCGGGTCGCTGGAAGGCGGTACCCGTCATAATGCAATTCCCAGAGATGCGAAAGCAACGGTGTTGCTTCCGCCTGCGGAAGCAATGACCGTGCAGAAGGCTGTAAAGGCGCTTGAATCCGTTGTGCTGGCCGAATACGGTGCCACAGATCCGGAAATTTTTATCCGGTTTGAGGCTGAGGCGGATGGGCCCAACATTCAAAAAGCATTGACGCCTGCAGATAGTCAGCATGTTGTCCAAATGCTCATGGCGCTGCCCAGCGGCGTCGCTTCCATGTCATCGGAATTTCAGGGCCTGGTGGAAACATCGAGCAATCTTGCTACCGTAACTCTGACGGACGATCAGCTTTCCATCCTGCTCAGCCAGCGCAGCGCCGTCATGTCGCGCCTGGAAGAGATACGTTCCGCTGTTCACTCGCTGGCGGCTCTGGCCGGCGCCGAGGTGCAAGACGCCAATGCCTATCCTCCCTGGCAGCCCAATACCGAATCGCTCGTATTAAAAACGTCTAAGGCGGTGTACCAGCGAATGTACGGCAGGCCGCCAGAGATACAGGTCATTCACGCGGGGCTTGAATGTGCGGTTATTGGAGACATTTATAGCGGTATGGATATGATTTCATTCGGCCCGACCATCGAAAACCCACACGCTCCGGGTGAGCGGCTACTGGTGCCATCAGTCGAGGCGGTTTGGAAATTTCTCGTCGCGACAATCGAGGATCTCGCCACCACAGGTTGATCCGAATTAAGATTATTAACTGTTCGCCATCTTCTTCACGCAGCGTTAGGTTGAAATGCGGGCCCTACCCTTCCGTTGATTTAGCTCTTGACACAACGGGCTATCATTGCGGAAAATATAATTGTATTGCTGCCTCTAATCAGGCGGTTGTGCGATGACATGATATGACCGATAAATGTTTTCGCCCGTGTGAAACCTTAAGCTATGCCCTTTCTTCCGCAATCTGTGGGTATCCGGATCACATCCACCACCGCATGTGGCGGTACCGGTTGAGCCAATGCACGAACAGCATGCTTGCCTTTCGTATCACATTTGCCTCTTTTGTATGTTGATGGCCTCCGAATTCCGGATTTGATCTCGCTAATTTAAATTTCGTAAATGGCTGTGCCGGGTCCAGCTTGCTCCACTAGTGACGGGCAGCAACTTTTTTGGCGATGACCCCAAAAAAAAGGAGGGTACACCATGAAAGCAGGAATTTTCTTTACCGGGACAGGTCCCATCCTGTTGCTGACAAGTTATGAGGAGCTCAATGATCCAAAGTTCATTGAAAAGATTGGGACAAAAGGCATTAAAAAATTTATTGCCTTTGAAGTCGATACTCACAAGGTCAAACAGCGCTATGGCCAGCATTACAACATCATTTTAGGGGATCTGCGCCAGACCGACGATTTGCGGGTCCTCGACTATGACGGCCATCACGTGTTTTTAAACTTCTCTCTGGGTGAATTGGGCGAACCCATTTACTACGACGGATCTGATTAAGGCCATAAAAAAATTTCGTCATTGCACTTCAGAAGGTGCCTCCAGGGGGTGGTTTGCACCATGTCGGCAGCAAATATTGGTGTCACTTCGGCGCAGCGAAAAAGCATTGCCCGGCACTGTTTGATCCCGCTCCAAAGCGGGGGTGTTAGGCCCGTCTGATCCTTAAGCGGGGTAGCGCGCCTTAGTGACACTTTCAATGAAGCTGCATTTGGTGAGAACAACCTGTTGAAGCACAGGCAATTGAACACGGAAAGACGGGTTAACACTTAAAACGCTTGCACCAGCCTACCGAAGCATTCAGCAGCTTGTCTAAGAAAAGATAGATCGACTCAACTGTAAATCTAATCAACACCATACGCGCCAAGCTTTCTTCGAAGCGTGTTGAGTCCGATGGCGAGGGCTTTGGCGGTTCGGGTTTTATTTCCTTTGAACTGCTCGTAAACAAAAAGAATATGCTTCTTTTCGATCTCTGCCAACGGAGATATTGTAGGGTCTTCAGGCAAGCGGGTCTGTGCTTGACGAGG
>JASFGJ010000299.1:0-5814 GCA_050123815.1 Desulfobacteraceae bacterium | reverse complement strand
AATGAAGGTGTATGCAAAACAGTGCCGGAATGTGTGCCAACTCGCAGTCATGCCTCATGCACAGGTATAGAGCATATATGTCCTGTTTACCTCAAATGAAGTTGCGGATCAACTACCTTGGCCACATAGCATTTTGTGTGGCCAAGGCGCTTGACACCCAATCACGATATTGGCATACTTTCGCCTCTGAATCGCATGTATCCAAAGAATGGATTATTAGCCAAAATTTATTTGACCATTCATAATACGAAAGACAAACCATCAGTAAAAAGATGAACACCAAAGATCGAATTAAAAAACGCTATCAGGGTGACCAGGGCCGCGCATACCATGGCAAGAAGCGCAAAATACCGGACACTGCATTTCCTTGGGTAACACAGCTCAGACTTAATAAGATCGCACCGCACGTAAGGCCAACGGACGTGGTGATGGAATATGGTGTCGGCTTTGGCTGGAACATTGCCAAGCTGAATTGTCAAAGGCGTCTGGGTTTCGATCTGGCACAGCATCTAGAACCGTTGCTCGGCAAGATAGGTATAGAATTTGTGCCCGACACCTCAACACTTTCACATCACTCGGTGGATGTCATGGTTTGCCACCACGTGCTGGAACATGTTCCCTCACCGCTTGATGTGTTGTCGGAAATCCGCCGATTGCTGAAAATGGACGGCAAACTGTTATTGTTCGTGCCCTACGAAAAAGAAAAGCGTTATCGTAAATACGACCCGAAGGAGCCCAATCATCATCTGTATGCCTGGAATGTGCAGACATTAGGCAATCTGGTAAACGATTGCGGATTTGAGATCGCCACAAGCGGCGTTCGCCGTTTTGGGTACGATCGCTTTGCTGCCAGTTGGGCGGATCGACTGAGGCTTGGCGAACCCGGATTTCGATTGATCAGGGGTTTGGTTCACACGATAAAACCGGCCCAGGAAGTTTCCATCCTTGCTACACCGCGCTAACCCCGTCGGCTTCAACCCAGTGCCTATCCATTTATTCCCTCTCCCTTGAGGGAGAGGGTCAGGGGGTAAGGCATTGAAATCACACCCCTCACCCTGTTTCTTCCCCTTATGGCAATTGTTCCGGCCTGGCACTTCCTCCGGGAACAAATCGAAAAACCGATCCCTCGAATGCATAAGGATGAGCACCTCGCGCAGCATGTACTTCTTGGCTCTCATTCGATGCAAATACAGGTGCATTTGCAGCGCTTGCCAATGCCTGGAGTATTGCATTGCATCCATGGACCGGCGCACAACCATGGCATTCAATGCGCGGTACAACATTGCCATATGGAGTACTCACCGGACCTGGTGAATAAGGACTGCTCCACAGTGGCTGAACTCTTCTGAATTCATTTGTATCGCCAGCATTAAAGCTCTGGCCAAATCGAAGACCAAAAACCCCGGCACCAGGTATTTCGATGCCGTGGCATTCGATACGAATCGCATCCAGCGCTTGGGAGGAATATTGACTCGTAATCTCAGTCACAACGGCAGCCATCGTGTCATTCTCGCCAATCAGAGACTGCATCGCGTACTGGTCGTGGCCGGGGGCGATGCCCAATGTGCCGATCCTGGCCCGCATCCTGAGTATCTTGTTGATTCTAGGATTATGACGCGGGACCGCCACCGTAAACCCCCGTGGTGAACGCTGATCGACAAGATGAAGATTAATACCCATTTTTAATACCTCCCTTATTAGCAGTGCGTACCACCTTTTTCTCGATGGATATGGGAACCGCTACGCAATGGCAATTTTAAGGTAGTGGGAAATTTGGGAATGGAAAGGCTCAGAGCAAGTGGGGCGTGGACAAGACAGTTCTTACAAGGCGATGCGATGTCATGGTTAGCGGCGTGGAATAACTAATAGATATTATTGTTCAATCAGTTCTTGAATGTCAATAGAAACTTGACAATCAACATGCATATCACTCCCAATTTGGTGATGACTGAGAAGACGTGACAGATGATCCCGGGAAAACAGGTTCGCAGCCAATCAGTTGCTTACAACCGTCCCATAAATGGACAAGGTGCGTTTAAAAACCCGGGACCAGGTATAATCGGATGCAATTTTTTCGGCCTGTGGATCGTCGACATCGGGGAACCGTCTGGCGGTCGCGATCATCTCGAGAAGGCTTTGGGAAAGGACATCGAGCAACCAGGCCTCGTCTTTTTGATACGGCCGGTCAATGGTCTCCAGGGGCGGCAGGGAAATCAAACGAACGGTATCTTCTCTGGCTTTACCAAAAATTTCACAAAAGCCGGGCAACTCGGTGGTGATGACGCGGCATCCCGAAGCCAGTCCTTCGAAAAGGACCAGGGGCAGCCCCTCGAAAAAGGAGGGCAGCACCTGAATATGGGCCTGTTTCATGAGTTCGGCCAATCGGCGGTGGCTCACATACCCGTGCAGGGTCACCCGGTCGCCCAGTTGTCGGACGAGGTCGATGCACATGTCAAATTCCGGTCCGTTGCCGCCTCCCGCCACATGCAAGTGCCAGTCCCGGTCGGCAATCTTCATCAGGGATCGCAGCAGCCAGGGGACACCTTTGCTCCGATTCAGTTTACCGGCATAGAGCAGCTGAACCGTTCCTGCCAAACGTCGCGGGCCGCGGTTGAAAAGGGTGTCGTCATAGCCGCCGCCGATCACCGCAATGGCATCCGCAGGGATGTCGTACACCTTTTGGATCTCCATCTTCTGGTCGGCACTCAACGCAATGATTTGGTCAATATGCCGGCAATACCTCCGGACAAAGCGTCTCAGATGAGGACACATTTCGTACTGCCGCAGGTCAGTGCCATGGCAGGTGGTGACCATGGGCAGTTGCGGAAAGTGTTTCCTTACCAGGGCCGACAGTAGAAAAAGGTGGTTGGCATGCACGATATCCGGTCTGAAGCGATTTACGGCTGCATCTAATTTGCTGGAGAATTCGGCCTTGTAGGCCGTGAGCCGCCGGCCTTTCAATTCGCTGAACAGCGAACTGCGATAGGGCATGACATCGGACATGCCGACGACCGGGAAATCGAGCGGCTCCGAATCAAAAAAAACGAAATCACCGTCAACGGAAGGCTGATCCACCGGGCAGGGCTGACTGCCTGCAGGTATACCGGCAATCCGATAGCAAGTAATTCCGTGTTTTCGAGATTCCCGGATCAGAGCTTCGAGATAGATTCCGCTGCCGGTCATCTCCGGACGCTGTCCAAGCACATGCAAGATGCGAAGATCGGTCATGGACGGGCATGGCCTCCTTCGTTTCGGTCGGTACCCCTGTAACGCGCTGAAACAATCATTTTTTGGTTCTGCGGGGCTGCGGCGGCATAGGCCTGAAGCCAGGTTTTGGACTGCCGGCTTTTGCGGGTGGGCCACTGGAATCCGAAATGACCGCACAATGGGCAAAAGGCCGCCATCTGGTCGCCAAAATCATCGGATGCGTCCGGCAGGTACGCCCGTCCCAGGCAATAGCCGAAAATCCGGTCGATGCCGCCGGCGACGGCACACATATAATACCCGGAAGGCGTCAACCCCAGGCCACACTCTTCGATGATACGGCAGCCGCAGGTGTAATCAAAAAACCGGTTGAAAGGGGAATCCACAGGCGCCAAATTGAACGGTCGGAAGAGGTTCGAACGCGACGTCTTGAGTGTGCTTTTGATGACGATGGACACGGGCAATTGTTCCAACGCCCGACGAACTCGGCCGCCATGAAAATTGGAGCACACCACCAGCCGAACGGAGGGGTTATGGATCCGTCGGTAGTCTATCAGGCGGTCGACGATATCGAAAAACCGGCTGTGAAGGGTGGGTTCACCGCCCAGGATGCGGATCCGTTTCCAAGGGATCTTATGATCGACGCTTTGGGCGATGAAGGACTCGATCGTCGCCACGGGCATTTCCACCTCACTGGGAGCCTGAGAGCAGGAGCGGTTGCAGTTGATACATCTCAGGTTGCAATTGTAAGTAACGTCGATTTCGACGCAGTCGCGGCTGGATTGGAACGGTTTGCCGAATCTGCGGCTGACCCATGACTGACAACGGATAAACTGAAAGGCATCCTGCAGCAGACGACGCAGCGTGATGTTGCGGTGCCTGTGAAACGGTTTCAACGTCAGCACTCCTTATCTCGCCGGGTCAAACGAGATGAACATATCCGGCGGCGCAATTTGAATTGCCGCCGTGGAAAGGATCCGATTCAGAGGTTTTGCCTGCCATAAAACTCATAGGTCTCTCCCATTGCAGGTTTTCCTCCGGTGGACATCTTAACGGTGAAATCGAAACAGAAATATAGCGTGTCGGTACTCACAGGTGAAGAAGAGGCTGGATGCAAAACCTTAGTGGTATAATTGGCTGGATTTAAAGTATCATACCGATCGTGTTTTTACCAATCAATTGAAAAGGAGACCAATCAATGGACAACCGTATCGATGAATTGCTCAAGCATGTGGAGGATACCTATAGCGGAAAAATTCAGCACGGCGCCCGCCACTACCTTGAAGTGAACCTTTCCGAACAGGCACGTAAATTGGGGTTTGCGGATTTAGCAGAGAAGTACAAAACCGCATGTGCGATCATCCCCCTGAAAGCGCCCCAGCACGGCATGAAAGTCCGCATTGACGGGCGCACCTTCGTCAACTATGCCGAGGTTGATTCCGGTATGGCCGTTCCTGTATACTTGGCTAACGCCTCCGGCATAAAATTCCGGCCATTTGTGCCCAATGACAGCATGATCTGCAACTTTTGCTGAGCCCGGCGACCAATGTGTTGCGTTCCCTTACTTCGACGCATAAATTTGCCGTTGTTCCAGTACCGAATAATCTCCTGCAATGCGGTCCATGTATAGCAACAAACTCTCTTGATCCTCCTGATATGATGCTTTAATCTGCAAGATGGCATCTTGAACTTCAAAAAAAGCATCGACAACCTCCGGATCAAAATGTTTCCCGCGCTCCTGCAAAATGATCTGATTGGATTTTTCAATTGAAAAGGCTTTCTTATACGGTCGGTCCGAGGTCAAGGCATCAAAAACATCCGCAATAGCGGTGATACGCCCTACCAATGGTATTTTGCGCCCCTTTAAACCATACGGGTACCCGCTGCCATCCCATTTTTCATGATGTGTCAGAGCGATCGTTTCACCCATTCGAACAAAATTTATGCTGGACCCTTTTAAAATATCGGCTCCGATGATGGTGTGCTTTTTCATGATCTCCCACTCCTCGGCGGTGAGTTTGCCCGGTTTGAGCAAAATCTTGTCGGGGATACCGATTTTGCCGATGTCGTGCATGGGTGCTGCATAAAGGAGAGCCTCGACCGGTTTATCTTTTAATCCCATTTTTTGGCCGATCACGGCAGAATAGTGGCTCATTCGCTTGACATGCGCTCCGGTTTCATTATCTCGATATTCCGAAGCTGACGTCAGCTTGAAAATGGTATCCAACGATGCGGTTCTGAGCTGTTCCAAGGCTTGGTTTAACTGGTTGGTTCGCAGCGCTACCTGTGTTTCCAGGTTTTGTTGGTAAGCTTTCATTTGGTCGTTCAATTGCTTGACTTTCAAGTGAGAACGCACCATGGCAATGATTGATGCCCGAGCGGCTGTTTTTTGAATATAAGCGTCAACACCTAGGTCGAATGCTTTAACGTGGTTGTCGACACTATCATGTCCGGTTATCGCAATAATCGGAATGTCGCCGGTTTCGGCGTTCTCTTTAATCTGCCGGACGACTTCAAATCCATCCATCCCAGGCATCTTCAAATCCAACAGAATCAAATCGGGTGATGAGGCTGAAACTTTCCCCAAAGCCGATTGTCCATCAGAGGCTA
>JASFGJ010000298.1:0-5828 GCA_050123815.1 Desulfobacteraceae bacterium | reverse complement strand
TGCCTGAGATTGCTTCGCGTCACGACTTTTCCAATACAATCTATATCGATCCTTCAGCCGCCGCCAATGGTGACGGGTCCTTGGATAGTCCCTTGAACACCTTGGATATCGATTTCCAATCCGATACCGCCTATCTGATCAAGGCCGGCACGGTCTGGGAAAATAGACTAAGCAAGGTATTTGTAAATACCTATATCGGAAGTTACGGAGAAGGCGACATGCCGGTCTTGTACAAAGGTCTCACGATTAACGCTGGCTCGCATGATGTCACCTTCGATGGCATATATGTTACTAAAGACGGTAGTTCTGCCTATGACAAGCTTCTTGCTTTTAATGCCGATACTTCAAACATCACCTTTGCCTACTCGAAGCTATTGGGCCGGATCGGCAGTTTGGGATATCCCTTCTATGTCTCAAAAGATCGTTCTGAAAACATGGTCATTTATCGTTCTGAAATCGGCAACTCACGTGAGGATTCGATGCAGGTGACCCTGCCCGGTGCGATGATCGTCAGTAATTATATTCACAATACTGCTCCTTGCGGTGATACTATCCAAATGGAGTGGGGTGGTATTGACGATCTGTATATTGCCAACAATTATATCGATCGGAGCAATTCTTACGGCAAGTTCAACCTGCTGCTGAAAGGCGGCGATCCTCCCAGTAAGGGAATCGTCGTTGAGTACAATACCTTTGCCAGGGAAAATACGTCTGGCTCTGATGATGATTGCAGTGGTGGTGCCGCCGTACAGTGGTTTGTCAGAGATGAGAACCTGCTTTCAAGGAATCTGTTTATCATGGGCAATGGGGCGTCTGCCATACAATCCTATCCAGGTTATGCTTATCATGATTATCCTTACGGCATTCGTGACAATCATTTTATAGGACATGCTGGTTTGTACAATTTTGACTATATGCTTGAGCCCTATCTGGTCTTTTCGACCATGGCCGAGTATCAGACCTACCTGTCCGAAAACGGCCTTGAGGCCTATGGTTGCACAATCAGTCCTGACACTTTCTGGGACTAATCAAGGTTGGGCAGTTTGGGGACATCCTATATCAAGGAAGTTAATCAAATAATTATTGGCAAAAATGCCGGCCACTCTATATATAGTGGCCGGCATTTTATTCTATTATTACGGTAGCAGTATTGTGCACTTTAAGTAATTTTACTATACCGTTTGGTAACCACTTGCCTCAGTTCTCCCAATTCTTATCTTAATATATCCTACTTGTATAAAACTTAAAAATATCAACCTCTGAGTTTACTTATAAAATCTGCTGATGTTTTAAAAAGGGGGCGTGGTTGGAGGTGAAGATGGGGGGATCGCGGCGGATAATGGGTTGGATTTGGGGATGTTTTTTGAATTTTTTTTCCACGAATCGGCGGACCTTTGCGCGGTTCCACCCCTTTGGATGGGAAAAATCGCTATACAGCGCCAGGTCGCCCGGGTAGAAGTCCCGCAGTTCCAGGTCGTCGGCCTGGTGGCTGCCCACGGGCAGGTTGAAGATGGCCAGATTCAAAAAGTCGATGGATTCCGCGTGGGTGGCGATGTATGACAGGGTCTTCAGGGCCGAGGTTTCATCTTCGGCCGGTGTTCCGAACAACAGGTAAACATAGGTGGCAATGCCGGCGCGCTTTAAATTGTGCAGCACTTGGGATGCTGTGGCCAGATCAGCGCCTTTATCCATGGCCTCCAGCACCTTTGGATCCCCCGTTTCGAGGCCAATCTTGAGCATAGCGCATCCCGATGCCGCCAGTTGCCTGCAGAAATGGAGATCGTCCAGCGGTGGGGCGATGCGAACAAAGCCGTACCACGGGGCGCCCGGGGGGTGGTCGGCCATCGTTTTCAGCAGCGCCGGAGAGAGGGCATTGTCCAATAGATGAATCATGGCCGGGTTGGTTGCTCGGCACAGTTTCCTCAGTTGGTCCACGACGGTCGAGCGGGGCAGGGGATGATAGGCCTGCTGCTCGACCCGTTCCGGGCAGAAGGCGCACTTGCGCCACCAGCATCCACTGGAGGCGCTGTAGGGCAGCACCCAGCCCGGGCTGAGGTAGGCATGTCCGAGTAGATCCTGATAGACAGGAAGCGCGTGTCCCTGTGAAATGTTGATACCGGCCGATTGAAGCAGGGCCGATTCTCCGGGCCCTGGAACGACACGATCCACCAAACCATGAAAGCATTTTAAAAGATCGATCCGCCGGCTCCAAGAGGTCACGAGCCCACCGCCGATGGCGATCTGCGACTCCGGCAGCGCGGTTCGCAGCATTCCGATCAGGGCAAATGCGCACAATGCCTGGGACAGATAGTTGATCGATAGGCCTACGATATCGGGACAGGTAGTAGTCAGGCGCGGGATGAGCTCTTGTTGGTAGTAGGTGAAAAACGGATTGCGGTCAGGATTCTGTGCTGCCCGGATTAAATGGTCGCTGCGCACCGGGCTGAGCGTTTGATCCGCATAATTGGCCAGACCGATGCGAATGGATTGGCGCTTACCGGCAAGCTCCAGAAGCCGGTTGATATCCGCCACGGCCCGCCGGTATCGGTCGGGATGCCGGTAGGTTTCCGCTGATCGCAGGGCCGAAAGGTGTCTGTCGAGATGGCGGCGGGCGCGCATCGACCAGGTGTCCCGACCGTTGTGATCCTGGCGGACGATCTTCAGCAGGCCTTCAAGATTTGCATCGACAACGCTGCAGGTAACACCGTGGCTTTGTAGAGCACCGGCCAGGCGCGCCACTCCCGCCGGCGGTTCCGAAGGTTTGGCCACCGGTGGGTGAATCAGACATATCCGGGGATTTGACATAGATTCGATCCGTTTTAAACCAGCGCCGGCAAAAACGTCGCCAGGATGACCAATCCCGATTCGCCGGCCACCACTTTGTGGACCTTTCCTTGGGGGATCACGGCAATCACACCCGGTTTGTAGACCATCTCTTTACCTTCTAGGTAGCCGTGCGCCTCACCTTCGAGGACATGGTGGTACTCCCATTCGTTTTCGTGGACATGGTCGTCCAGTTGACAACCGGGATTGATGCGCACCAGATGACAGCTGGCATGGCTGTCGTTATCGGCGCCTTTGATCAGATGTTTTAAAAAAGCGCCTTTGAATTTTGGGTGGGGCAGCCACTCCATCGTTTCGATTTCCTGTGACCGGTCGATATAATGCATCATTCCGGTCGACAAGGCTGTGGTGATCGGTTCTGGGGTCAAAATGAGCTCCTTTCTAATGATTGCCAGGATCGCCGTTTTTATAGGCCCTCTTCCGGATTCGGGATACGGTGCATGCACGGTACCTCCACCTGACATAGACCGCACGCCGAAATATCAATATTGTAAGTTTTTTTCAAAAACTCCGGCATTTTAATTTCCGTGTATTGCTGGCAACGTTTTTTGTTGTGCCCGTGTTCATCGATGGCCTTGACCGGGCACCTGGGGATGCATTTGCCGCAGGTGCCGTGCGAGTAGTAGAGGCAATAGGCGTGATGATCCGTGTAGGGCCGCGGCGTTGGTGGGACTCCGATGCGCGCGACCACCGACCCGGTGCGCATGGCCTTGCCCAACGGCGTGATCAAGCCGTCGCACAGACCGAAGGTCCCCAGGCCCGAAGCATAAGCGGCATGGCGCTCCGACCAGTTGGAGCCGGGCGCGTACGGGCCTTTGTCCGACCGGCTCCAAAACTTCGCTGCCATGGGGGCCACTGCCTCGACGCCATGACCGGTCAATATCTTGACCACCTGTTTGCGCAGCAGCATGTTGAACTCCTCCCCGTAGAATCGAACCTGGGCCCAGCGACGGGACGGTCGTTTGGTCTGCTCGGCCTGCTCGTCTCGAACGGCGGCAGTCGAGGGCAGGACCCAGCTGATCACCGTCAATTGATCGGAGGTGACTCCGGAGGATTCCGGAAAAGCGTTCCGGAAGATCCGCAGCGGCGTGAGATAAAAATCTCCGATGTGCGATACAAATTGATCGAACAACGGATCGCCGCCATTGCTGAACCCAACCAGCGGTGCATCAAAAGCCGGCTCCTGCGAGTCCGGCCCTAAACAGTTTTTATCTGATTTGGCGGTAAGGTTCCGGATCTGCTTCTCGATCCATTCCGACGGATTGGCTGGTAGAGCCATGCCTCTCTCCTTTTGCTAGATGGTATAGACTTTAGGATAATGTTTTTGGCAGGGATAGAGGGAGGAAGCTGTATTGCAATGCCCAGACGACCGATAAGGCCAAAAACATTATCCTATGGTCCATTTGTCTTGTTTTTTTGCACAAATAGCAGTCTCTTGTCCATACCACAACCTTTCTGTCAGAACACAAGATTGATTTATGTTTGAGAAGAGACCATCTGAGCGAGCAACGTTCGCGTCATGGCGGCGATATCGTCGGCGCCGACAATTTCGGTTACCAGGCAGATGGTTTTGGCGCCAAGGCGGCTGACCTGCTCGATGTTGTTGGTTTTGATGCCGCCGATGGCGACAAAGGGGATGGTGACGTTCTTGACGGCGTACGCCAGGTATTCCAGGCCGACCGGGTCACAGACATCATCTTTGGTCCGGGTGCTGAAGATGGGGCCGACGCCGATGTAGTCGGCCCCGAGGTCCATCGCCTCCTGCGCCTGCTGCGGTGAATGGGTCGAGAGCCCGATGATTTTATTGGGTCCCACCAGTTTGCGAACCTGGTCTACCGGTAGATCGTCCTGGCCTACGTGGACGCCGTCCGCATCGGTCAGCATGGCAATATCGACATGGTCGTTGACAATAAACAATACATCGTGCTCGCGGGTGAGGGCGCGCAGCTGCCTGCATTCATCCAGCATGACGCGATGGCTGGTTTGGGGCCGCTTTTCACGGTACTGGATGATCTTTGCTCCCCCGGCAATCATTTGCTGCACGACGTCGATATTCGACCGGCCTCGGGAGAACTTCCTGGCCGTCATGCCGTAGATTCCGGATGGTAGTATCGGCTTGACATAATTTTGTTGAGTCGTCATTGGGTTTGCCTTTTGTTTATACTTTTTAGGGATAGTGTTAAGTATTAAGTTTTAAGTGTTAAGTAAAGGATTGGAACCGATTTTATAGTAGCTTGAAAAACTGGTCCTCTGGGCCAAACTTGTCCCGCTATCCGGGAGCCTGTCCTGCATTGCGGGAGTCAGAATCAGAGGGCTTCGCCAAATAGCCAGGCTGGTTGTGGAAACTCAATGAATGGCAGCGCTTGATCGACGTGTCCGTGCTAAAGTATTTTGCTACATGATCCCCTTATAGGTCGATTCAAAGCCGGAACCCGGTTTTTACTGTCACCTTTTCTTCGCAATAAACAAGACCGATGTATCTCCCAACCTCCTGCTCCAGCGATGGCCTATAAATGGTAGCATACATTAACTTAACACTTAAAACTTAACACTTAACACTATCTTTTATCCTATCCGATCCCAATCTTTGTATACCGGCTGATATCCATTGTCTTTGATCGCCGCGACAACTTGTTCCACGCTGCGTTGATCCGTAATTTCAAACTGCGGCGTATCCTCGGTGCGCTGTTCGGCATAGCCGCCGACGCCGGTACATGATCCGGCGGAAAAGCGGGTGGCTCCGAGCCGTATCAAATGATCCCGAAATGCGGCGTTCTCGCGGGTTGAGACCGTAATTCCGGCGCGCGGCAGAAAACAGCGCAGGGCGGAAACAAATTGCACGAATTGTCTATCGCCGGCGCAATATTCGGCCGTATAATCACCCTCGGCGGGATTGATGCGCGGCAGGGAGATGCTGATTTCGGTCTGCAGATATTTGTCCGTAAGATATTCTGCGTGCAGACCGCTGAGAAATACTTCGCTGC
>JASFGJ010000297.1:0-5870 GCA_050123815.1 Desulfobacteraceae bacterium | reverse complement strand
CAAGGAGACCAGCATGGTCAAAAGAAATTTGATGCGGATGGATATTGAGAATTTTTTGCTTTCCATCATGGCCCTCATTTGCAAATCACAATCGGGGATTTGGAAGTGACGTTGTTCGCTGCATCCGTTGCCGCCACGGCAATGACATTTTTCCCTTTGTTCAGGCGCATGGTATATTTGAAATCGCCGGACGGGCTTACTTTGGCTTCGTAGCCGCCGATAAAGACCTTAGCTCCCGGCTCGGTCCGGCCGGAGATTGCGTATCCTTGATCGCAGCGTGCCGTGGTCGGCAACTCAACCATTAGGGGCGGCGGCACCGAATCCCGGATAATCTCAAGGCGTCGGGCCGCGCTGAAGCTTATCGGCTGGTTGGGGGCGTCCCTGAGGCCCACGCGCCAGTAATAAACGCCTTCGGTCAGGGTCTCTTTGTTGACGCGGTTTGATTTAAGCGTTTTCTTTCCCACGATCTCCATAAAGTCTTCATCGCGAGCCATCTGCCAGTAGTAGGTGGGCGAACCGGGGCTCTTGCGCCAGGCGAAGCCGATCATCGGCGCAACGTTACGATAGTAAACCTTTTCCGGCGGATAGTCGGCGAGCAGCCCGGGGGGCGGCGTTTGCCGGTAGACATGGAGACGGTGGGTTTTGCTGTAATAGCCTTCGATATCGCCGGCCAGCATGCTCACCCGCCAGTAATAGGTGCCCGGCGAGAAATATTGCCGGGCAAAATGATTTTTCTGAATGGATTTGTCGACCACGAGGTCTTTGAAATTGCTGTCGCGGGCCAGCATAAAGTGATAGCCGGTGGCATCGGTTTGCCGCTGCCAGGAAAAGCGAATCGTGCCGGAGTGTTCTTTTGTGAAGTGTTGAAACATGTCTTTCGGTGACAGTTGCTCCAGCGGTTGCGGCAAATCGATAAACGTTTCCAATGGTTTTCCTAATGGAATGCGGATGGCCTGGTTTGCACGAACCGTCCGGCGTTCCAATTGTGTGGCCACCTCCACGGCCCCCTGATACACGGATAGCGTCGAGGCGTTGTCCGAGCCGGCGACGACGCGGGCCTCGGTCATGCCGTGCATGCGCAACGTGGCTTGCGGGGTTTCCAGATTCATATAGGCGCCGTTGATTTCAGACGACGACAATTGGGTTCGCAGGGCACCTTCGATCAGCAGAACGAAGATGCGCTTGTCGTTGAAAATCAAATCCTGCTCCATCTGTTTGATGATGATCAGCGTCTTTTCACCCAGGCGCGTCCGGTTGTGTCCGTCGAACTCGATCAGGGCCGACGCATTGGCCAGGGTCTGCAGGGCGTCATGCGTGTACAGGCGCATGCCCCTCGGACTCTTTTCCCAGGAAACCGCTGTTGAGCGCTTGCATTTGACGCTGTTTCGGGTCTTCACGACGGTCGCCGCCGGCGTTTGATTGGCGGCCAGATCCGAGGCATGGTTCCCTTTGGCAAGCAGAAGCCGGCGCCAGTGTGGATGCTCCAATACCGATTTGTCGGTCGCAGCGGCGGTTGTCAGGTCGGAGGTGAGGTTTGTCGGAAAGATGATCTCCAGAAAGTCGGTGAACAGTAAAAAACAGATGAAGACCATGCCTGTCGCCAGGGCGCCTTCTGCGACGTGTACAAATATCTTTTTCTTACTGTCTGGGGCAATCATGTGTTTGCTCCTATATTGACAATGCGATTAACTTCAATCAACTTCCGACAGTGGGAGCGGCGTCTCGCCGCGACATGTTCTACTATTTGCATCGAAATCGCGGCGGGACGCCGCTCCCACAATATGATTCAAAACCACGATCCTTAAATTGATGACACTGTCTTTATTGATTACGTTTAACGTTGCCATTTTTCCAGAATCTCGCGTACGCTTTGTTGATCAAACTTCATTCGGAATTGGACAAAGGGCCCTTGGGCCGTATAGCCGGCGCGGCTGAAATCTTCGTCCTCAAATCCCATAAAATTGTAGCCTGCGCTTATCCAGGTGTTCTTGAAAAGGGTGTGGCCGAGGCAAAGGCCGGTGCTGTATTCCATCTGTCCAGTCTGCCAGGCGTGCAGCACGCTTCCCCGTAGTCCCACATCCCATTTGGATGTCAGATCGTATCGCGTCTCCAAACCGATCAGGTCGACGAAGCCGTCGTAATCCTGATCGTCAAACGTCTCCAGCACATATTTGGCACCATATTGCATGGCAATTTGCAGTTTGTGATGGGGTTTGACGTTGGCGTGCAGGTTGTTGACCAGGCGGCGGCTTTCCGAATGGTCCAGGTCTTCCGATGCAAAGCGGTATTCCAGGCGGTCCAGGATGGTCCAGGCTGAACCGAGCGGCCGCAGGGCCATGCTCAAACGGATGTCGCCGTCCATGGTGTCGCCGGCGGTCTCACTGTCGGTCTGGCCGAGGGTGAGGCCGGCGGACAGGCCAAGGCCTTTGCGCGGTTCGCCCACGATGCCGCTGAGCAGTTGTCTTTTTTCCCGGCTCTCTGCGTAGCGGGCTTCGACACGTGAGGTCCAGGACCATTTGTCGGCATCGTAGCCCACACCCAATGAGAGCGACGTAAACGCTTCTGTGGCCCCCGAACCGGAAGGCAGACTGGGGTTGAATGAACTCTGACCGCTCTGGTCGATGGTCTGGGACCGGTCCAATCCGCCGTCCAGACGCCAACGGTCGGTGATTTGCCAGGTTTGAAAAAGGCCCAGATTGGCCGACAGGCGCCGGCTGTTTTCAGAATAGCTCTGCTGTACATCGGTGCCGACCTGGCCCCCTTGCCATGGCGTGCTCTTGACCCCCAGCCGGGTGTTTTGTTCGGTGCCCTGCTGGTGCCACAAAAATTCCTGAGCACCGTACAGGGCCACATCGTCGTTGATTTGATAATCGGCGCCCATGGTGGTGCGCGAGGGAAAATCGGCGCCGGCTGACGCGTTGTCCATGGCGTGTTCGTGATCCAGCCGCAGCTGCAGGCGCCGGTCCAGACACCTGAGGGTGCCGCCGGCGGTCAGCAATTCCGAGCGTTGTGCGGTCCCGTCGCCCAGGCGGTCCTCATTTAGTCGAAGCCCCGTGCGGAGGCTGAAGCTCTCCTGGGTGTACACCAGGGCGGCTTCATCCAGATCGCGCTCCGCGGCGGTGGCCAGGTTGTGCCGGCGGGTTGCCTGGCCGTTTACGCGCCAGTGATCGCTGAGCCGATAGCTCATATCCAATCCATATTTGCGTGTGGCGGATTCGCTTCCGTTTTGCTGCCCCAGGCCGAACGCTTCCTCCTGCTCTCTGACATAGGCCCTGGCGTTGAAGTTTTCAGTGGATTGCGTCAATTCGGCCAGGTAGGCCCGGCCGTCGGTTTCGGTGCCGGCCGTGTTGGCCTGCGAAGCGGCCAGTTCGGCTTTGAATGCCAGGCCGGCCGGCAGCTGGACGGTGGTGTCCACGCCGGCCAGATCGGCTTGGCCGTTGGCGGGGCCTTCATGGATGTAAGAGGCGCCGACTTCAACGGTTTGGTGGAGCATCTTGGCGGCGGCGCGGCCGCCATAGGTGTAGGCGTCGTCCGAGGCGCCGGCGGTTTCGTAGTCTGCGATGATGTAGGTCGGATTGAGGTTTTCGTCCTGACTGTACACCGGGAATTTGAAAAAGAGGGTGCCTGTGTCATAGTCGATGGTGTAATCGATGTGCCGGGTCAGGGATTGGGTCGAGAGGATCGTTTCACTCCGGAATCGGTCCCGTGTCTCAACCCGGATGGTTTCCGAGTTGACCACGATATCGTTGCGCGAGAGGCGATAGAGACCGGAGGTGCCGTCGCCGCGAATTTCATCTTTGACAAAGGCCTGATCGGTTTCGCTGGCAAAGGCGTTCAGGCTGCCGTGCCGATGCTGCCATTCGGTTTTGAGGCCGTTGAGTTTGCGGTTGTAGCGCGACAGCTCGGTCACGGTCAGACCGGTCTCGTAATCTCCGAACAGGGCGTAGAACTGATTGCGCTCAATTTTGATATAGAGGTTGCGGATGCTGGCGGCTTCGTAACCCTGCTCGGTGTCGTCCCCATAAAGGGTGTAATAGGTGTCCGGGTCGATGGTTTGAAACAGACGGCTCTCTTCCTGCTTGCGGTCTTTTTCCGAATCGTAGGCCATGGTCAGCAGCCACGCCCCTTTGATCTTGCCTTTGGCAAACAGTGCGATGCGGCCGTCGCGGTACAGATCCGCTTGCTGGTCGGCGGCGTCCAGATTCTCCATGTTGCCCGAAAGGGTGTTGTATCCGGCGGTGCCCCGGGCCAGCCCCACCAGGATCCAGTCCCGCGGTTTGGGCTGCAGCCAGCAGCGCATCTCATGCCCGCCCCCCACCAGGTGCAGGTTGAGGACCACCTCTCCGCTTTGAGCGGTCGGCTGCAGCGGGATCAAGGCGATGCCGCTCTCTTCGACGACGTAGTGTGCTTTTGGCGGACCGGCCATGGTCAGGGGCTGCCGTTTGCGCCGGCTGTCGGTTTGGAGGGCCGCATAGGGCGGCTGGACGGTGAATTCTCCGGTGACGCCGGGACGCACGGGGTGCCCGGATTTGTCCTTCAGGCGCACGGCCACCACGGGGGGCTGCTTGCCATCGGCAATCAAACGCGATTTTTCAGCAACCAGTTCGGCGTTCACCGGGGGGCCGGGGTAGTGAATGCGATGGGTGATGCGCTGCAATACGCCGCCTTGCCCGTCTTTGAGCAACAGGTCGAAGCGGTTGCCGCCTTCGACAAGGTCCACCCCCGTCCAGCGGCTGATGGCTTTGGTCTTGGTGCTGTCCATTTCGATGCCGTTGAAGTTGAGGGGACTGACGGGCTCTCCGTTGAGTATCAGGGTCGGCTTGGCATCGGCAGGGTGCTTGACGGCAATTTTGGTGGTTGGCACTGCCGGGATGGCTCCCGGAGCCGGCGTCAGCCATTGCAATCCGGGTTGGGCGGTTTCGAGCCACGGCGCATCATAGGGTTGGGCGGCCGGTTCAGATGCCTTGGGTGCGACGGGCGTTCGTTCCCACACGTCGCCGGGGTAAAGGCCGGTGGTCACGACGCCGGCCTGATCCTGAGGTTTGACGACCGTCAAATGCTCATGGCGTTTGATTTTTTGCATGTGCACGCGAATGTCGATGCGGTAATCCCATATCAATTCATTGGGGGAGAGCGCCTCGTTGCGGCGTTCGGCAGGGGATTTGCCGACCAGGCTCAACTGTGCGTCGGTCAGCCCCAGGGATCGGACCAGGTAGTTGCCGATCGATTGGGCCCGGGCCATTGGCAGGGCGTAACGATCCTGCTGTTGACGAGCATCCACACCCGTCAGTGCGTCGGGATCGAGTAGATATCCCACATCGATATGAATCACTTCCAGCTCACTCAATTTCCGGACCAGTTCATCCAGAAGCCGTTTCTCCTTGTCGCTGAGATCGTCAGGGATGGCGACCCGTTCTGCGGTGGGCGGTATTTGCTGGATGCTCGATTTGCGCTGCAGCTTTTTGCTGTTGATCTGCACGCTCACCCGGCGGTTCAGCGCCCGTCCCCTGGCCGTATCGTTGCCGGCTACAGGTTCATCGGCGCCCTTGCCGAGAACTTGAATTTTGTCGGGGGACACACCCAGCGATTGGGTCAAGTGTCGGGCCACGCTTTGGGCCCGTGCCAGGGATAGGGCCTGGTTGTCGGCATAGCGTTGCCGCTTGCCTGGTTTGATGGGGGTGGCATCGCTGTGTCCGGTAACGACAATCTGCTCGATCTCCAGGCCGCGCAGTTTTCCGGCCAGTCGATCGAGCAAGGTTTTGTCAATGGGATTCAACTCGGCGCTCAAGACGCCAAAGCGGGGATTGAGAACGATGGCCGGATGTTGGATATAAGACTCTTCGGTGACTTGGATGAGCAGATTGTCCATG
>JASFGJ010000296.1:0-5883 GCA_050123815.1 Desulfobacteraceae bacterium | reverse complement strand
GGAACGCATGGAAAGCGACATCACGGTATTCCATAACGGCGAACGCGTCTTGAATGTCAAGAGTTCTCCTCTGCTGGATACAAACCGCAAGCGCAAAGGAACACTGATTATCTTCAATGACGTTACCCAGCTCAGACGCCTGGAGAATCTGCGCCGCGACTTTGTGGCCAATGTTTCCCACGAGATCAAAACCCCGTTAACGGCCATAAAAGGATTTGTGGAGACGCTGCATCAGGGAAGCGTGGACAATCCGGAAGAAACCGCCAGGTTCCTTGGAATTATTCGCAAACATGTCGACCGCCTCAATTCGATCATTACGGATCTGTTGTCGCTTTCGCGCATCGAACAGGAAGATGAAGCCCGGACGATCAAGTTCGAAGTGCGGCATATCAGAGAGGTCTTTACAACGGCAATGCAAATCTGCCGCTCCAAGGCCGAACAAAAGCAAATCGAGATCAATCAATCGTGCCCGGACGAACTCCAGGCAAAATTCGACCCGTCTCTGCTGGAACAAGCCGTGGTCAACTTGCTCGACAATGCCATCAAATACAGCGACTCCGGAAGCATGGTTTCCCTGGAGGCTGTCCGGTACGACGGCAGTGTCCGAATCAGCATCAAGGATCAAGGAATCGGTATCGCAAAAAAACACCTTCCCCGGCTGTTCGAACGATTCTATAGAGTCGACAAAGCCAGAAGCCGAAAGCTCGGCGGCACGGGGCTAGGGCTGGCCATTGTCAAGCACATTGCCCAGGCGCATGGTGGTCGCATAACCGTTGAAAGCAAACTCGGCGAAGGCAGCACATTCACGCTGGAACTGCCCGTGAAATAGACGGTATTCAGCGGTTGCGCAAATATTAATCCACTAAACCAAAAATCATCGAAAATATTCGATCCTACTAAATAATTTATATTTTTGAGTTGCCATGCCAACAGTCGAGCACTATATTGAAAGTTATTCAGCAGTCATTGAAAAACCTTCACGCTCCTCGCGCATTTTTTCTGCTGTTTCTGCGGCACCCAGAGACTAGCGTTTGAATAAAAACCTCTCCATTCGGCTCAATCCAAGGGCCGGTCAATGATCTATTTGAGGTGCGTCATGCAGGACAAGGACTATAACAAACAGCACCTTCCCCATCTGTTTCCATCTATGGATCCCTTGGACAGAAGGCACAAAGATCGTCGCAAACAGACAGGTGAAGGGTACACTTACATCAGCATGGTGGGATGGATCTGCCGACGGGAACACCGCCGACGCAGCTGCGATTGCAAAAAAATCTGCGTCGACGATTCAAAATCCACACACTGATCACAGAAATCAACGAAGATCCCATCACAATCTGAGGGTTCGCGCAAAAATAATTACACCGCCTTGCTTGTCTATTAGCCCGCGACCCTTAGGGCCAACGCCGCACCCCAGGCGATGAAGCCGCCGACACCTGTCGCCGATATCATCAGCTCACACGCCTTCCGAATGTGCTCAATTCGAGCGGAGCCAAAATCAACACCGATGTAAGGCTTGTCGACCAACACGCCGCCGTACCTGTTGGGGCCGTTGAGTTTAACGTACAAAGCACCGGCAAAGGCGGCTTCAGGATACCCGGCGTTGGGGCTGCTGTGGTTGGCGCCTTCATTGATTGCCGTCCTCAGTGCGCTTCGTCCCCTGCCGGTATCGAAAAACTGAGAAGCCAGGATGATGATGAGGATGGACAACCGTGCCGGAACAAAGTTGGCCAGATCATCGATGCGGGCCGCAGCCCATCCGAATCGCCGGTAGCGGGTATTTTTGTATCCCACCATGGAGTCCAGGGTGTTGATCATTTTGTAGGCCATGGCCAACGGGGCGCCGCCGATGACGGCAAAGAAGAGTGGCGAGAGCACGCCGTCCACAAAATTTTCGGCGACGGTCTCCACCGAAGCCCTCGCAATATCAGCGGTTTCATATCGGTCTACATCCCGCCC
The DNA here is from genome assembly GCA_050123815.1 of Desulfobacteraceae bacterium. GTDB lineage: Bacteria > Desulfobacterota > Desulfobacteria > Desulfobacterales > Desulfosarcinaceae > JARRKU01. The sequence continues at coordinate 3,924 of JASFGJ010000296.1, read as the reverse complement.
CACAATCAGGGACAGCTTTTCGCGGGCCGCTGCGGTCCAACCCTTTTGCAGCAGATGAAAAATCTCCATGGCCGCATCGTGCAAAGAGCGGACCGAAAGAGAGTAGAAGACCAGCACCACTTCTAAAAAATAACCGACCAGCGGATGAAGGTTGCAAGCAGCATGGATCGACAGCAGCGCCAGGGCCCAGCATCCGATGATCAAAGCAAGCGCAAACAGGGTGCCGGCTAAATATTCATTTTTTACCAGCCGTCTGAAGCGCGGCTCAAATTTCTCAATAAATAGGCCCATCCCCCGGATCGGATGCGGCAGATGTCGTGGATCGCCCACCAGGGCATCCAGGGCCATTGCCGCCGGAATAATCAGCGACTGGATCGCATCAACGGATATGCCCATCGTCATTTTCCGATTCTGTTGAATCCGACCGGACCGGACACGATTTTCGCCAGGCAATCAACAGCCCGTCGATTTTGCGTTGGATGTTTGATACTCACCCTTATAAATCGATCCGACAATCCGTGAAAATTGCTGCAGTCGCGGATGAGGATACGATTATCAAGCATCTGCCGGTATATGCTTTGGGCATTTACGCCTGCGGGCAGTTTCATGAGGATATACGACGTACAGCTTGGGTAGGCCGTCATTGCGGATCGAACCGCCAGTTCATCGCAAAACCGTTGCCGCTCCTTTTGGAGGAATCTGCGTGTCGCTTCGATAAACTCCGTCACCGCGGCCTGATGGCCGCAAAGATATTCCACGGCCGCCTGTGCCAGACTGTTCATGCTCCATGGCTGCATATAGCGCTGAAAACGGGAAATGACAGTCCCATTTGCGACAAGAAAGCCGGCCCGCAGTCCCGGCACTCCGAAAATTTTGGAAAGGGACCAGAGTATGCTGACATTTTGCAGGTCACTGTCGACCATCCTGGATTGTCCCTCGGTCGCAAACGGCATATAGGATTCGTCGATCACAAATTGGATTTTTGGATGGGAGCGGCACAACCGAACCAGCCCGTCATGAGGCATTATGCCGCCCGTGGGATTATTGGGATTGCAGATAAACACCGTATCGATGCCGTCAAGTGACAATGCCAACCGGTCGAGATCGACCGTAAATCGGGAATCCGCATTTGCCAGGAAATAATTGTGTGTGACACGGTACATGCGACATGCATCCGCATAATCGGCATACGTGGGTCCAACGATCAGCACTTTCCGGGAGTCCAGGGCTTGGCAGACGTTATAGATGAACTGGGTCGTTCCGTTTCCAGCCAACAGTCGATGCGCGTCCACATCCAGCAGCCGCGCCATTTGACGAATGGACCGGCGACCGTCCGCTTCGGGAAGCACACCAGCCCCGCCCAGACACATCTGAAGATGTTTCAGCAGACCCGGCGGCATGCCCAGCGGATTGATATTGCTGCTCATGTCGACGATCTCATCCGGCCGGCAGTTCAGATCACGGGCAGCTGCATAGATATTTCCACCATGCCCTTGAATCACCCGTTGCCTCCGTAAGTTTCGGCACCCAACAGCCCGCATATGGCCTCGATGTCTATGTGCCGCAAGGCGTGCTCGGCCAGAAGATCATAGGCTGCATCTCGGGCTGCGGGGCCGTGCAGCTGATTGAGTGACAACGCGCCAAGCCCGATCTTCTCGATCCAGCGACTGGTGATTTGCGGCGTATCGAACAGGCCGTGCATATAGGTTCCTAAAATCCGGCCGCTGGCGTCACTGCAACCGTCGTGATCGTCGCAGGGCTGCCCATTGCGACGCTCAACCGCAAACAAGCCGTCACCGCCATTTGATCGGCAACGTCCCATATGGATTTCATAGCCTCTGCCCTGGATTCCCTCCCACGAAAAATCGGTCACGGTGGTGGTCTTGGGGGCCTTCAATACCGTCTCCACCGGCAAGAGCCCCAAGCCTTGGGTCGTTCCGGCCTTGCCGTCAACCCCGTCCGGATCGTGAACAACGCCGCCAAGCATCTGATAGCCGCCGCAAATGCCCAGAATATGGCCGCCGGATTGCGCATATCGCTGCAGTGCCTCTGTCCATCCAGTGCGGTGGAGCCAATCAAGGTCGCTGCAAGTGCTTTTGGTTCCGGGCAGGATCACGGCCTTGAAACCGTCCAGAGGCTGACGCTTTTCAAGATAGGCCAGTTGCAGGACATCCAGTTGGGCCAGCGGCTCGAAATCGGTAAAGTTGGAGATGTGCGGCAGCTTGATGACGGCAAGCGCCGGTAGGCCGTTGCACGCCGGAATAAAGGGCCGTGGTTTTTGAATGACCACGGCATCCTCGGCTTCGATGGAAAAATGGTCAAACCAGGGCAGTACGCCAAAAACCGGCCGGCCGGTCTTTTGTTCGATCCATTTCACACCGTCCTTAAACAGGTCGATATCACCTCGGAAGCGGTTGATCACAACACCTTTGATCTGTGATCGCTGCGCTTCAGACAGACATTCCAGGGTTCCCACAACCTGCGCAAAAACACCGCCGCGGTCGATATCGGCCACAAGAATCACCGGTGCGGCGGCATGAGCGGCCATACGCAGGTTGACGATATCGGTTTGCATGAGATTGACTTCGGCGCAGGAGCCGGCACCTTCCATTACCACAACCTGATACCTGCGGCGCAGCCGCTGCAGAGCGTTGCAGCACTCGCCGAAAAGTTGTTTGCTCCGACGGTAGTATGATTTGGCGGACGCATCTCGCCAAACCTCACCGTTGAGTACCACCTGGGAGCCCACATCGCTGACAGGCTTCAGTAACACCGGATTCATGTCCACATGCGGCGCAACCCGTGCCGCTTCGGCCTGGACGATCTGGGCGCGCCCCATTTCCAGACCCTCAGGGGTTACCCCTGAGTTGTTGGACATGTTTTGCGCCTTGAAAGGGGCCACCTGCAGCCCACGGTTGGCGAAAATACGGCACAGCGCGGTTGTGACAATGCTTTTGCCGACATCCGATCCAGTGCCCAACACAGCTAAGCATGACGCTCGACGACTCATGGCTAATCGTTCCCAAAAAAAAACCGGACCGATCACAAGACCAATCCGGGATGTCCCTTTTTATCCGCAGAATGTTCCAGGCGCGTCGGTGGTCGTAACACCAGCGCACCGCATACCAGGCAGGTCTTCTGACTTTCGGATCGCCCTACTCTCCGCGCCTTCCCATTCCCAATTCCGGAACAGTGGTCTATCGCGAATTTCGTCCCCGATTACAGCAGTGGGCCTGTCTCCGATTTTCACGGAGTTCCCTATTAAGCTAGAATCAGCACCTGATCATGCCAAAGAAAGACCCAACCTAAATTGTTTTTTCTTTCCAGGTCAAGAGAAAAACCATGTCGGCGGTTTCGATGAATGCGTCATCGGGCATAATTTCAGATAATCCTCAGAATACCTTGCCGCGGCCTTCAGCAACTGCGACAACCGGCCGATAACAGATTAAAATGCAGCAAGTGTACTTGTACGTCGAATGAACCGGGAAAGGAAACAGTCAGTGCCTCTAAAAACCAAAATCGTCGCAACCATCGGGCCGGCCTCAAAAGACAAAGCAACCCTCGAAAGATTAGTGGAAGCCGGAATGAACGTCGCCCGGTTGAACTTTTCACACGGTTCATATGAGGACCACGCAGAAGCGATTCGAACCATACGCTCTATTTCCCGCTCGCACAACCAACCTGTCGCCGTGCTGCTGGACCTCCAGGGCCCCAAGCTGCGTATCGGGAAGCTAGAGAATAATGCCCCGGTAAAACTCAAACCCGGCCGCCCATTTTGCATCACCACCCAGCCATGCATCGGGACGGCCGAAAGAGTCGGCAGCACTTACGAAAACCTGGCCGCTGACGTCAGAGCCGGAGACACCATCCTGCTGGACGACGGTTTGATTCGACTGCAGGTGGAAACCGTCAAAGGCCCCAACG
>JASFGJ010000295.1:0-5896 GCA_050123815.1 Desulfobacteraceae bacterium | reverse complement strand
TTCCCACTCCAATCTCACTGAGATCATCGGGCAATTTGCCGTTCTCTAAGACAATGTTTGCAATTTTTTTCTCGATGATTTTTAATTCCGTTATCGCCAATTCAATTTGGCCTTCTTTTTTGTATTTTATATAAAGCGTAACAGCAGCGGACGCAAAAATACCGACGATAATGAGTGCGGTCATCAAATCGATCAAGGTAAATTCAGACTTATTGGCATTCGCGGCTGTCTTCAATTTTGTAACATCCGTTATCACATGATGATGGATCACGTGATGACAATTTTAATGCAAAAAATTTGACCCGGTCTAGTTATTGGCTATTGGGAAAAACTTAAGGATTGGCAGAAAAGAGCGCATTTTAATAGTCATCCGGAATTGACCAACAGTCCAAATCATGGTTACTTTTCATTATTGGCATTTATTCTGGCGATTTTATTGGATCCATCACGCATCCCCCCGGCCGACGATGAGTGGAAAACAACTCGAGCGCGTATGCAATTGACAATCCGTTCCGCATATCAATAGAATTGATGCTGCAGGCAATATCAATTACCTAAAGGAGGGCTCGGGATGTATCTTAAACAATCCGATCTGTTCTGGGGGATAAGCCAAAACGTCATTCAATCCATCACTGCAAAAGCCGTCCAACAAGAATTTCAAGCAGATGATATTATCTTCAAAACGGATGAACCGGCCGACTGCTTTTATGTCCTGATCAAAGGCAGGGTCAGGTTGGAACTGCGAGCTACCGGCTGTAAGATTTACAGCAGTGACCGGGTGGGGGAAATTTTTGGTTGGTCTGCCCTGATCGGCCGCAAGGGCTACAGCGCCACCGTCATTTGTGAAAAGCAAACCATGGTGCTCAAGTTTCACAAGAAAAATATTCAACTCCTCCTGGATCAGGATCCCGAAAGCGCCGCGATTTTTTACAAACAACTGGCGAGCGCACTGGGCAATCGGTTGCTGGCGGTATACGAACTGCTCAATTGAACTCAGTTCCTTTTGGATTATAACACCTTAGCGCTATTGGGGCTTGCCCCCCTGCCAACATCCTTATTTACTAAAAAATCCCGTCCTTCAGGCCGGGATCTCATCCCGCAGGGAGGAAGAAGCATGCCGGCATATCGGCATAATAGAGGATACAGCATGCCATGAAGAGCAATGAAATTATCCGGTTTTTGCATGACAGTAAATTTTTTAGGAACCTGGCCCATGAAAGCATTTGCAAAGTGGCTTTGCTTTGCCGAGAGGCCGCCTTTGAGACCGGCGAATCGGTGTTCAAACAGGGCGACTCCGGCGAGCATCTTTATATCATCCAAAAAGGACAGGTTCATCTGGAACGCGCCATGAATATGGGAACCCTCAGCGGCCGGGTTATTATCGACACACTGGGAAAAGGCCGTACCTTTGGTTGCTGGTCGGCCCTGCTGGGCGAATCCCACGTACTTATGTCTACGGCGACATGCCAGAAACCCACCGTTGTGCTGATGATCAATGGCCGCGATCTTCGCCAAATGATGCTGGAAAAATCGAACTTTGGTTTTGAAATGATGGAGCGCCTTTGCTTTTTGCTGCGTGATCGCCTTCAGGCGGCCTACGGGGCAATGGATCGTTTTTAAGATGTTTTACTATGATACGTGAACTCAATGCTGAAGAGCAGGCTAAATTGGAAGCTGTTCGCAGGGAATTGAAAACAATAACCCCTTGGCGACGCCATTTGATTCCCGTGCTGCAAAAAGTTCAATACATGCTCTCCTACCTGCCGCCCCAGGCCATTGAACTGGTGGCGCAGTCGTTGAACCTCAGCCCCACCGAGGTTTACGGTGTGGCCACCTTCTACAACCAGTTCCGCTTCAATCCACCGGGACGTCATCCGGTTCGGGTCTGCCTGGGAACGGCTTGTCACATCAAAGGCAGTGACATTATTCTGGAACACTTTGAACGCAAACTCGACATTCGAGAAAATGAAACCACGTCCGATGGGGAGTTCAGCATCGACCGGGTGGCCTGCGTGGGGTGTTGCGCATTGGCCCCGGTGGCCCTGGTCGGTGAGACCCTCCACGGGAAAATGATGACCAGCAAGGTGGAGGGGCTTATTCTGAGGGTTCAGATAGAAAAAGAAAAGGCTGAAAGAGCGCGGCGCGAAAGTGAACAATAGCCAAAATACGCCAAGCAAAGCGTGGAAGAAGCTTCGCGACAGCGCCCAAAAGCGCTGCCGGGAAAACGCCTCGGCCGGCGGCATAGAGATCACCGTCGGCCTGGCTACGTGCGGCATTGCCGCCGGCGGCCTGGAGACCCGGGATGCTTTTAAGCGCGCTGTTGCAGACCACGATCTTCAAGCCAGAGTCCGTACCGTGGGCTGCAGCGGTCACTGCTACGCCGAACCGGTGGTGATCATCGATCACCCCCATTCCGGACTGCCGGCCCTGTTCTACCGCGAAGTCAATCCGGGAAAGGTCAACATGCTGGTGCGCAATTTCCTGCTGGGCGGAGATCCGTGCCTGGAGCATGTCATGGGCGCCATGGAGGCCAATGAACTGCTGCCTGCGGTAAGCGAATTTGCTCGTTTCAATCAGGAGAAACGAGTGGTCATGGAAAAATGCGGGCGGATCGATCCGGAATCCCTGGACGAGTATATTGCCGACGGTGGATACGAGGCACTGGCTACAGCTCTGGCGCAATCCCCGCAGAAAATCGTCGATCTGGTTCGCGATTCAGGACTGCGTGGAAGAGGCGGTGCCGGATTTCCCACCGGAAGCAAATGGGAGTTGGTCGCTCAATCCTCCGGCGAAAAGAAATACGTCATTTGCAACGCCGACGAGGGTGATCCCGGAGCGTACATGGACCGCACCATCATCGAAAGCGCCCCCCACCAGCTGATCGAAGGGATGGCCATCGCTGCCTATGCCGTGGGGGCACAGCACGCCATGGTCTACGTGCGGGCAGAATATCCATTGGCGGTGGCCACTTTGGAAAATGCCATCGATCAGGCAAAAAGGGCGGGCCTTTTGGGACGATCCATTCTGAAAAGCGGAATGAACCTGGAGATCGAAATTTTCCAGGGATCGGGAGCCTTTGTATGTGGCGAAGAAACCGCCCTGATCCGCTCCATCGAAGGCTTTCGCGGCATGCCTCGATACCGCCCCCCCTATCCTGCAAGCCGTGGTCTGTTCGGCCGTCCCACGGTGATCAACAATGTAAAAACCTTTGCCGCAATAGCCCCAATCGTCTCCAGGGGGGCCGACTGGTTCCGCGGCATCGGTACACCGCAGAGCCCGGGCACGGCCATTTTTTCCGTAGTGGGTGATGTGAACCACCCCGGCCTGGTAGAGATCCCCATGGGAGTGACCCTGCGCCATCTTATTTTTGACGTATGCGGCGGGATACCCGACAAGAAGCAATTCAAGGCAGTGCAGATCGGCGGACCTTCCGGCGGATTCCTGCCCGAAGATTTTCTGGATACACCCATTGATTTCGACGCCTTGGCCGATGCCGGGGCCATGATGGGCTCAGGTGGGTTGGTGGTGTTGTGCGAAACCAACTGTATAGTGGATGCAGCACGTTACTTTCTCGATTTCACCCAAAAGGAGTCGTGCGGCAAATGTACCTTCTGCCGCATTGGTACCCGCCATCTGCTCACCATCCTGGAAAAACTCACGCGGGGTGAAGCTGCTTCCGAAGAGATGAATTTGCTGCAACAGTTAAGCGAAGACATCAAAACGGGATCACTCTGCGGTCTGGGCAAAACCGCACCCAACCCTGTGTTGACTTCACTGAAATATTTTGAACAAGAGTACCGTGCCCATCTGGAGCAAAAACGCTGCCCCGGGCTGACCTGCCGCGTTTTAACCGCTTATTATATCGATTTGGATAAGTGCGCCAGGGGCTGCGACGCCTGCGTTGGGTGCTGCCCGGTGGAAGCGGTCTTTACCACCAGCACACGCAAAAAAGGCATTGACCAGAAACTTTGCGTCAAGTGCGGCGAGTGTGCGACGGCCTGTCCTCCCCAATATGACGCGGTGATCAAAGTCTCGCCGCCGGAGTTGGCGCCGCGGGTGGAGCGGCCTGCAACACCTTCGAAAAAATAAGTCCTATTGCTGTTTTGGTATAGACGCTAAGGAATTCGATTATGGTAGTATTTCAAGTGGACGATCTAAAGATCACTGCCCAGCAAGGACGAAACTTGCTCTCCGTTTGTCTGGAAAACGACATCTACATTCCGCACCTCTGCTTTATGGAAGACGGCCGCCGCCCGGCAGCCGCCTGCCGGCTTTGCTTTGTGGAGATCCAGGGAAGGCCTGTGGCGGCCTGCACTGTCTGCGTCTCTTCCGGCCTGCAGGTATGCACCGACACACCGGCCGTGCGTCGTCTGCAGCGCGCTGCTCTGCGTTTGTTGCTATCTGTCCATGATATCGATTGCAGGCATTGCCATGCCAACCACGCATGCGAACTCCAGAAGATCGCTCGGTTCCTCAAATTGGGCCTTACACCCAAACCTTTGGCAAATATTGGGCGGCCTGCGGAAATAGACGGCCGCCATCCCTGCATCGACCACTATCCCCACCGCTGCGTATTGTGCGGCAAATGTGTCCGAATCTGCAGCGGTCAACACAAACAGCCGGGCCTCAGCTTCGCCGGACGCGGTATCGATACCGTGATCCGTCACTATGCCTTGGTCGGTGAAACCCTTCAAATATGCCAGTCCTGCTACCGTTGCATCGATGTGTGTCCTGTGGGCGCACTCCGACCGTCCCAGTCTGAGTAGATTACGAAACATGTCAAAATGCGGTTGCAATTTTTGTAATTTTGTACCTGATTTTGCACAGGCAGCAGCAGTATGCCGTAAGAAAGGCCGACCCGGCTGTCAATATAACCTGACGATTATTAACTAAAAAATTAACTTCCTTTATTATTCAGTGGATCGGCATGAAGATTGCCTAATCAGTGGCCTTGCACTGCCACTGCGCAGGGTATCGCTGTCATGCCAAGGTTTATCATTCTGCTCAGTAGTTCACCCCGCTGGCAATCACATTAAAAAAAAACTTAAAAAAGCCACTGAAAGAGAATTCAATGAAGGAAATATGGAAGTTATTGAGTATTTGCATTTTGGGATCATTCGTTATCTTGCTGCCAGCGGTTGGTATGGCGGCAGACTTTGAGCTTTTCTGGGACCACAACTGTGATGCAGACGCGACACTCGAAGGCTACTACATTTATTATAATAAAGATGCATCGGTTGTTGGCAACAGTAGCGGAGCTACCAAGGTCTACGTATCTGCGTCGGCCAACGGATTTGATCGAACCGCACCAAGCTACCAAATTTCCAATTTGTTAGACGACGTGCGCTACTGTTTTGCCGTGACCGCATGGTATGGCGATGAGGAAAGCGATTTGTCCAATGAGGTATGCGGCGCCAAAAGCGACGCCTACTCGCAATCCGTATCAGAGCCGGAACCCGAGCCCGAGCCGGATCCCGAGCCGGACGATGCAAATCAGATAATCATCATTGACAATGGACAGTCGGGGACCGCTTCGATCGGGATGTGGCATAATTCCGGCGGTGCCGATCCATACGGAAACAATTCGCTTTACAGCAAGGACAACAGCGCCGAATACACTTACGAATCGACGCTAAACGGTAGCTATGAGGTCGCCATATGGTGGACACCATTTGCCTCCCGCTGTTCGGCGGTACCGGTGGAGATCTTTGACGGCGATGTTTTGTTGGACACCGTGACAGTCGACCAGACACAAAACGGCGGGCAGTGGAACGTTTTGGGAACCTATGACTTTAGCGGATCGGCAACGGTTGTGGTCATCTCGGACACCGATAATTGCAGTACGTGCGCTGATGCGGTTCAATTCCAAAATTAAGTAACCAGATTGTTGGATTTG
>JASFGJ010000294.1:0-5897 GCA_050123815.1 Desulfobacteraceae bacterium | reverse complement strand
ATGGGACAGGCCCATCGGGTCGGCTTTATTGTAGAAGTTTATTTAATGCCGGACCGATACGTCGGCAATTAGAAATCCATAGTGAAAGAAAGATACGCAGACAGCGGCAAACCCGGTGAATATTGTTTGTTGGTGGTGCCGCTGGTATAATCGGCAAATGTTTCATCCAAGACATTTACGATATCCAAAGCGACCATGTATGTTGCCTTGTTGCCAAAACGAAAGGCGATCTGCGTGTCCAGACGGTCCCAGCTGTCGCTTTCAAACGCGTTGGCGTCATCCAGATAGAAGCCGTCTTCATAGTGATAACGCAGTCGTCCGCCCAATCCGCTGGGTGGACTGTAGCCGATCTCCGCATTGTAAATATTTTCCGGAACACCCCGCAGGGTTTTGCCGGCCAGTGATACGCCGCCTTTTTCATAGCTGTCGTAGGTTGCATCTACATAGCCGTAGTCTGCGTGAAAGTATCCGAAATCAAATGCATAAAAATCAACCTTGACTTCGATGCCTTCTCGAGTGGTTTCGCCCACGTTCTGGTATTCATCGGTGACGGAGTCGTAAATAAAATCTTTGCTGGTCTCCAGGCTAAAGGCCACGATCTCCGCCTTGAACCAATCCGCCGGTCGGGCACGTACACCGCCTTCATACTGGACTCGCTCCTGGGGTTCCCAGTCGTCCTGCTTGAATGCCGCTTGTTCGGAAAAACCCGGCAGCAGGGCAAAGCCCTCACTGTAATTGGCAAACAGGTCGAAACGATTGTCCAGCACCGTCAGGATGATTCCGGCTTTGGGGCTGAAAACCCCCTGGTCTTCCATGGAAAATTCATTGTCATTATCCAAATGGTCGAGCAGGTCGCCGGCAAATTGGTCGTAGCGCGCTCCCAGGATGACCCTTAACGGTTCAACAACTTGATAACTGCCCTGAGCATAAAAGGCCAGCGTCTCCATGTCGATATCATAATCCCAGAACTTCGGACCTTTTTCCCGACCGGTATCGGAGAGCAAACGCCAGCGCTCACGGCCAATGTCTTCGACCATATAGTCGCTGCCAATGGTGAGGCGCAGTTGCCGGCGCAACAGATCGGCTAAAACGTTATAGCTGACGCCGGCACCGTAAACGCTTCGACTGAAATTACGAAGATTGCCCACAATGGTGCCCGGCGCCAGACCGGTGGGATCGTTGGCATACCAGCGCCAGAATTCCTGATCATATCCCCATACATTAAAAAGAATTTTGGAATCGGCGCTGACCTGGTAGTCCAGATCGACTCGGCCGGCCACCCGGTCTTTGCCTCCGCCGTTGGTTTCGCTGACCGCCTGGGAGGGGTCCCGGTCATACTGTGCTTGGTTGATATAACCGGGGGCATCCCAATCCGAATTGAACCCTCTGAGGCTCAGCCGGAGATCGATGTTGTCGGTCAGATGGCGGGTGATCCGAGCTGCGGCATTCTGACGGTCCCAGTCCGAGTTGGCCTGATAACCGTCCGTGTGGTAGGTCTGAACGGAATAGACCTGATCCCAATCCGCATTGGAAAGGCCGCCCACGAAATTGGCCTCATACGTGTTGTGGGCACCGGCGTTTAGTTTGAACCGGTTTCCATCCACCCGCTTTTTGGTATAGAACGCAAGGGCTCCGGCGGATGCATAGTTGCCATAAAGGGCGGAAGAGGGCCCTTTGATCAGTTCCACCTTTTCAATTTCATCGGGATTGATGATGTTGGTATCGGCATAGCCGTCGCCCTCGTTCAAAGGGATGCCGTCGAGGAAAATGGCTGTGTTGGATCCATGGGAGTTGCCGCGAAACCCCCTCATAATAAAATTGGCGGCCGTCCCTCCCTGCTTGTACTGATGGATGGCAACGCCGGGAGACAGGGTCACCATATCCAGCGGCGTAATGTAAACCCGGTTGACAATGTCCTCGTTGGTCAAAACAGTGGCGGAAGTGGCTTCCAGATCCTTGTTGACCACTTCGCCGCGAACCACAACATCATCGATTGTGAGAACATCTTCCTGCTGGGTCTGCGTATCCTGCTGCTTATTATCTGCTGCAAATGTGGATGATGCGAGACCGAACACAAGGCCGGAACAAATCAAAATCGCAATCATTCCAAAACAGTAGTCTTTTCGTTTCATTGATATGTTATCTCCATCTTGTTTATTGAATTTCAAAGGTCAGACTGGCGGCCAGTTTGTAGTAATCACATTCAGAAGCATCCGGATACGTTTCCTTCTGGTGGGTTGTCACCAGCCATGCTCCGTCGTTCAATATTTTAATCACGGCCATCCCTTCTTTGTTTGTCTTGGTGGCATAAGCGAAAGTATTCTTCTGCCGGGAAAAACCCACGTAAGTCGCAAGAACCTGGTGGTTTAGAACCGGCTTTCCTCTGAACAGGACTTTTACCGGCAGCATATCACCGATGCGGAGCGTGGCAGGATCTTTCAGGGGTATGATTTCCAATTCGTGACCGACAGGCTTGGAAATCACTCCTTTTGCGCCATCTCCCACCTTGACAACAGCCTTTCCGAATTTTGCCGAGTAGGTGCAGCTGATAACATCCTTGAGCCCTTTTTTGGATTTGCCGCTCTGGTAACCTTCGGTGGTTTTGGTCCAGAATCGGCCTTTTTGCGCAGCCACCACCAGATGGTTGCCCGCCGGGTTTAAGTTTCCATCGGCCTTGTACTCCACTTCGGAATATCGCTTCACATCGATCCGCTTGCCTTTAGGATCCAGCAAATAGATCTCGTCAAGATAGTCTTTGGGTAGAAAATTACGGGCCGGCAGGTAATGATCATAGCCCAACGTCATTGTAACCTCTTCTCCCATGGGGGGCGTGTAATCTCTGACTTCGATCCACATATCGTGGGCAGAAGCCATCGTTGCTAAAAGTCCGAAAATAATCAGTGTGTACAGTGCTACAGCATTAACCTTGGCGAAACAGTTTTTCATGATTCTACTCCTTTCAAAATAAACGATAGTGGTAATGAAAAATCTTCGTGGCAGGATCTTAGGGTAAATCGATGGTCAAAAGAAGAGAGGCCACGAAGGCCAATTCCTTGCGATCGGCAAGAAAAATACGAAACCTTCATGGCTTGATTTTTGAAAAATGTGCAGGAGAAATTTATGTTGTCGGCAAATAACGATAGTGATGCTGTCTGTTGCCGATAGACGGCTTCAGCCGTCCATAGTTAAAATTGGACTATTTTCCTTTCTACCGTAAACATATGAAGTTATTTTTGCGAGAGCCCTAAGCCAGGCAACCCCGGCACACCCGCTCTGCTTCGACTTGCTCCAGCTTGGATCCCATCACGGGTTCGTTGCAGCGGTCGCAATTCACCGACGGTTCGATGCGGGCTTTTTCCGGCAGGGGAACAATAACCTCCTTGATGGTGAACAGGTCTTCCGGTTGTTTGTCCAGGATGCGCTTGGAAGCCTCTGAACGCATCCGGCCGGCCTGTTCGCGCTCGGCTTCGGTGGCGGTTTGCTGCCGGATTTTGTCCTGAAGCTCGCGGTGCTCCGGGCTCACCGGGACCTCTTTTTCAGCGGTGCGGGCGATGCGCACGCCCTTGCCGGTTGCCCGGTTGAAAAAAGTGAAGGCGATTTTGCCGTAGTCGCGGTAGATGAAGTTGCCTTTTCCGAAGGTGCAGCCGGTGATCACCTGCACGGCATCGACGCAGCAGGCGTCGGTCTCCACAATGGCCACCACCTCTTCATCTTCGGCCCGTTGGGCGGCGAGCCATTGCATGCCGGCCTGAGCGGCTTGATACCCCAGGGCCAGGCCCGGACACAGGTGGCCGTGGAAATCGAGACATTTTTTAAAAAGATCGCTGGCTAAAATGGTTTCGGCGGACATTTGCAGAACCTCCTTTTTCTATTGACGCTAGATATCAGTGGCGGCCGCCAGCACTTCCCGCGTGCGACCGTCAGCCGGACGGCCGAACACCTCAAATGCGGCGCCCTGTTCAATCATACTGCCGTGGTCCAGCACATAAACCCGGTCGGATATTTTGCGCGCCAAATGGATATCGTGGGTGATAAACAGCATGCAAAAGCCGCGCTCATGCTGTTGCGTTTTAAGTTCCCTTAATATAACGGCCTGTGTGGACGGATCCAGCATGGCGGTGATCTCATCGGCAACCAACAGCGTCGGATCGGTGACCAGGGCCCGCGCAATGGCCACGCGCTGGCGTTGACCGCCGCTCAAGGCATGGCAGGTGCGATTGAGAAAATCCGGACCGGCGGGCAGATGCATGGCGGTCAATGCCGCTACGGCCTTTTTATCACGGTGGCAGCGATCCTTCCACTTGATAATGTCCAGCGGTTCGCGAACCGCATCGAGCACTGTTAGGCGATGGCTGACGGCTTCGCCCGGGTCCTGGAAGACGATCTGGATGCCGCCCATGACGGCGGTGGCGTCGCGGTTTTTAATCAATTGACCGAGAAACGACACCTCGCCGCTGTCGGGCCGGATAACCCGCACCAGACTATGGGCCAGGGTGGATTTGCCCGAACCCGATTTGCCCACCAGGGCAACAACTTCACCCCTGCGGACGGTCAGGCTGACCCCTTTGAGTGCCGAAATTTTCCCGGGACCGAGACGGTAGCTCTTTTTAAGACCGGTGGCCTGCAAAACGGTTTCAATACCGCCTTTGTGGCAGGCGACCCGGCGTTCCACGCCCACGCCGCTCAGCTTCGGCCGGGATTGTTTGCACAGCTCCGAGGACTGGCAGCAGCGCGGCGCGAACGCACAACCGGCCGCAGCCCCGGGCTTGGGCGGTGCGCCGCCAATCCCCCAAAGATCTTTGTAGGGGAAAAAATCGGGCGCGGCGTTGATCAAGCCGCGGGTGTAAGGATGCATTGGATTTCTCAAGACGTCGGAGGTAACGCCCTGCTCGACCACACGGCCGGCATACAGGGTCATCAGTCGTGACGTGAGCCTACGGACGGCCGGCAGGTTGTGGGAGATCAGGATCATGGCAAAGCCCATGCGTTGCTGCAGGGTTTCGATCAGGTTTAATATGTCCGTGCGGCTTTGGGGATCGAGGGAAGTGGTGGGTTCGTCTACGATCAGAACGTCCGGCTCGCAGCCCAGGGCCATGGCGATCAAGGCGCGTTGGCGCATTCCGCCGGAGAGCTGGTGGGCGTAACCCGTCTGCCATTGGGGATCCAGACCGGTGAGGGTCAACATTTCGGCCATCCGCTCATGGGCGGCTTTGGGGGAAAGCCCCAGGTGGGTGCGCAGGGGTTCGGCCAACTGTTCGCCTAATGTGGTGACAGGATTGAAGACCTCCAGGCTGTTCTGGAAGACCATGGCGATATTACGCCAACGAAACAGACGGCGGCGGGACGCTTTCATCTCGGTCAGGTTGCGCTCCTGGAACAGCACGCGTCCCCGGATCTCGGCCTGGCGCAGCAGCCCCATGATGCCCAGGGCCAGGGTGGTCTTGCCGCAGCCCGATTCGCCGATGATGCCCAGGCTTTCACCGGCCGGTAGCGTAAAGCTGATATCCATGGCGGCCGGCACATAGGGCCGCACCCGGTTGTAAACAATCGAAAGGTTTTGAACATCCAGCATCAGAAGGTCCTCATTCTCGGATCTGCCGTCTTTTCCAGGTCTTTGCCAACCAGCGCCAGCGATGTGACCACCAGCGTCAACGCCAACCAGGGAAACAGCAGCCACCATTTCCAGAAATTGGTATAGTAAATACCCTGAAAACTCAGGGCGTTGTGCATAATCAATCCCCAG
The DNA here is from genome assembly GCA_050123815.1 of Desulfobacteraceae bacterium. Lineage (GTDB taxonomy): Bacteria > Desulfobacterota > Desulfobacteria > Desulfobacterales > Desulfosarcinaceae > JARRKU01. The sequence goes on along the minus strand of JASFGJ010000294.1, from coordinate 154 downwards.
GAGCGGGAGGTGGGGTCGCCCAGACCCAAAAACGACAGGCCCGCCTCGGCCACAATGGCCCGTCCGGCCAGCCGGATCATGCCCACAGCCGCCAGAGGAAAGATCTCCGGCAGAAAATGACGCCGCATCAAATAGAGCGTACCGGCGCCATAGG
>JASFGJ010000293.1:0-5927 GCA_050123815.1 Desulfobacteraceae bacterium | reverse complement strand
TGCAGGATGCCGCCAGACCCTGGTAGAGTTCTTCGACCCACTCTACAGGCGTGTGATCCGACAGGACCAGGGAGACGAACATCCAGGTGGGCGCGCCACCCATGGCGGCGATGTCGCTGATGTTGCACTCTGCCGCCTTGATTCCGACCTGTCGAGCGCCGGCCCATTGCTTTTTGAAATGCCTCCCCGACACCAGAATATCCGTGGTGACCAGCAGGTACGGGGCCGGCTCGGGTGTGGTGCGGATAACCGCGGCATCATCTCCCACGCCGACGACCAGATCGGTCTGATGGGTTGGACAGATCTGAGCCAGTCGGTCGATCAGGGCAAATTCTCCGCCAATCTCGTTTATTTTCATTTGATTTCCTTAATCAACCGGCCCAGGGTTTGGATTCCCTGCTCGATCCGGTCGTCGTAAGGGAGTCCGCAGCAAATACGGATGCAATTGGCAAATGCGTCGCCGCTGGCGCACATGATGCCGGGCATCACGGCGACTTTCGCTGCGAGAGCCCGGCGAAACAACTGCAGGCTGTCGATGCGGTCATCGAGTTGGACCCAAAGCGCCACCCCCCCCAGGGGGGCGCTGATTTTGGTGTTCGATGGAAAATAGCGCGCGATCGCCTGGGCCGTGTTGCTTATCTGATGTTTGAGACGGGTGCGCAGCTTTCGCAGATGGCGGTCGAAACTGCGTGCCTGCAGATAATGATAGGCCAGCCATTGGGTTACCGGCGGCTGACCGATGCTGTGGTTCAGCTTCAGGCGCTGCACGCGTTCATGATATCGGCCGGCCATGGCCCAGCCGACGCGCAGACCCGGCGAAAGGCATTTGGAAAAAGAGGAGCAGTACAGCACCATCCCGTTTCGATCGAAGCGCTTTAACGGCGGCGGCCGCATCGTGTCAAAATGCAGTTCACCGTAGATATCGTCCTCAATAATGGGAATTCCTTTTGCACTGAGCAAACGGACCAGCCGCTCTTTTTTATCCACGGACGTCGTAAATCCCATGGGATTGTTGAATGTGGAAACGAAGACACACGCCTTGACCGAGTGGCTTTGCAGCGCATGTTCGAGTGACCCGATATGGATCCCGGTGCGGCAGTCCGTTGGAATCTCAAGTGCGTAGAGATTCAGATCTTCGATGATTTGTAAAAACCACGGAAACGTCGGTGATTCGACGATCACCGTGTCGCCGGGTTGTGTCACCGCCTGCAGGCACAGGCTGACCGCTTCCATACACCCATTGGTGATGACCATCTGGTCCGGCGCGACATCGCCGCAGACCGGGGCCAGGCGCTGGGAGATTTTTCGCCGCAGCCCCAAGTGCCCCAGGTAATGACTGTAGGTTGCGATATTATGATTCAGCTCGTTTTGAGGCGCGCTTTTGAGCAACCCGGTCAGCTCCTTGAGCGGCAGCAGCGATTCACTGATAAAGGCGCCGCCCAAAGGCAGCACGTCCGGCGTGACCATGGCGTCGAAAAGGGTGGCGGCCAGGTTGTTGATGGTCACCTTGCGCGGCACCGGTTTTTGCCTCACAACCTCCGGTGACGGCAGGATGCGCTTTAGCAACGGCTTGACATAGTAGCCCGATTTTTCGCGGGCCAGAATCATCCCGCGCTTTTCCAGCTCGATAAAGGCCTGATAGACCGTCGATATGCTCAAACCTGTGCGGGCGTGCAGACCTCGGATGGACGGTAGTTTGTCCCCGGCCCGAAAGGTCCCCTCCCGAATCTGGTTCTCCAGCATATCGGCCAGCATGGCGTACCGATAGCGCGCACCGCCGTTTACCTCAAATGTGGACTTGGTCTCCATATCATCTGTTATGCCTGAATAATTGGTTTTTTGTAACTGTTATTTCCTATCAGATATAGTAGCTTGTGGCAATCTTGGCCTGCTCGTTTTTTTAGGATGTGCGTTTTCGACTGTTAGCTGCTATTCGACGCGATTTGAAAGCCACAAGAGTGTTAAGGATTAAGATTATGAATTACCAAAGACTGTTAGCCGACCGAACAAAGATCATGGGCGTCAATGCCATCCGCGAAATCTTAAAAGTTGTGGCGCAACCCGGCATGATCTCATTGGCCGGGGGCATTCCGGCGCCGGAGAGCTTTCCGTTGTCCCTGATGCAGCGTTTAATGGAATCGGTATTGACCCGATACGGCGCAGCCGCGCTGCAATACGATCCCAGCGAGGGCTTCGGGCCGCTGAGGGAGGCGCTGGTGGACCATCTGAAACTGGTCCGGATCGAAACCTCGAGCCAAGAGATCCTCGTGACCAGCGGTTCGCAGGGCGCCCTGGATGCCATAGCCAAGGTGCTGATATCCAAGGGGGACTGTGTCGCTGTGGAGGCGCCCACCTATCTTGGGGCGCTGCAGGCGTTCGCACCCTACGAGCCTTGCTACGCGGAGGTGGCGGCGGACGACGGCGGCATGATTCCAGAGGCGCTGGAGCAAGTGCTGCGCTCAGGCAAGGTCAAATTTGTCTACCTGGTCCCCACCTTTCAAAATCCCACCGGCCGCACCCTGTCCATGCGGCGTCGACAAGACGTGGCTCGGTTGATTCAAACATACGATGCCCTTTTGGTGGAAGACGACCCATACAGTGCCCTGAGGTATCACGGCGAGGCCCTGCCGCCCATCAAAACCCTCGCCCCGGAGCATGTGGTGTATATCAGCACCCTGTCCAAAGTTTTTGCACCGGGATTGCGCATCGGATTCTGCATCGCGCCCGAGCCCATCCGCAAATGGTTGGTGGTGGTCAAGCAGGGCATCGATCTGCACACCAACACCCTCAGCCAGGCCCTGGCCGCCGAATACCTAACCGGCGGTCACATCGAGGACCATCTGCCCAACATCATCGCTCTTTATGCCCCCAGACAGCGCGCCATGCTGGCGGCATTGGATCGCTGTTTTCCCCGCGGTTTCAGCTGGTCCAGACCCCAGGGCGGCATGTTCATCTGGGTGGAAGGCCCCCGGGGCCATGACATGGTCGAGCGCTACCACCAGGCCGTGGCCCGCAACGTGGCTTTCGTACCCGGCACCTTCTTTTACGCCGGCCGGGATCAGGGCCTGGAAACCATGCGCTTGAATTTCACCATGGCAAACGAGGAAATCCTTACCAAAGCGATAAAAACCCTTGCCGAGGTCTTGCAAACCGACACCACCGGGGCTAACGTTGCTTGCCGAGAGTGTGTGGGATAGGTTTCCGGTTCCTGGTTAATGGTTGACAGGAACCTATGCCCATACCTTATATAGACACATCATCCCTGAATGATTATGATTACATCTGGTAAGAACCAGAGAATCACTTTGACCATGAATCGACCCTTCGATTCTTGTACTGAAAGGAGCAGCGATGGAAGAGCATACCTTCAATATTCCGAACATATCCTGCGGCCATTGCACATCCGCCATTGAGAGCGAACTCAAGGAGATCAAGGGGATCGTCAATGTGCGGAGCGACATCGCCGGAAAGACCGTGACCGTCCAGTGGGAGTCGCCCATCACCCGCGACAAGATCATCGACACCCTCAAAGAGATCAACTACCCGGCGGCACTGTAGTCGGTAGGACAGCCCATGCCTCAACAGACCCTTCAATTGCCGGTAGGCGGCATGACCTGCGCCAACTGCGCCATGAACATCGAACGCGGCGTAAAAAAACTGGACGGAGTGGCCGAAGCCAGCGTCAACTTCGCCGCCGAATTGGCGACGGTGTCGTACAACCCGGCCGAGCTCTCTTCGAGCGATATCATTGAACGCATCCGCAGCAGCGGCTTTTCCGTTGCAACCCAAAAAGCGGAATTTGACATCGACGGCATGACCTGCGCCAATTGCGCCATGAACATCGAACGCGCGTTGAATAAAAAAACCGGCGGCGTTCTCGAGGCAGCCGTAAATTTCGCATCCGAGCGGGCATTCGTTGAGTATCTTCCCGGCGAAGTGACCACCGAACAGATCATAGCAGCCATTGAAAAGACCGGTTTTAAAGCCACAACGCCGGATGGCGATGCCGAAGCCACAGATCACGAGCAGGCGGCACGCGAGCGGGAGATCCGCAGCCAGAAGCTCAAATTTTTCGTGGGTGTTCTGTTTGCCACGCCGCTGTTTGTGTTCAGCATGGCGCGTGATTTCAACCTGATCGGCGCATGGAGCCATGCCCTCTGGGTCAACTGGTTGTTCTGCGCCCTGGCCACGCCGGTGCAGTTCTATACAGGGGGCGATTTTTATCGAGGCGCGTACAAAAGCCTTCGCAACTTTACGGCCAACATGGATGTGCTGGTGGCCATGGGATCCACCGTGGCCTATCTCTATTCACTGGCGGTACTGTTGCTGCCGGATATCGGCGACCACGTCTATTTTGAAACATCGGCGGTCATCATCACCCTGATCAAGATGGGCAAGATGCTCGAATCGGTCAACAAGGGCAAAACCGGCGCAGCCATTCGCAAGCTGATGGATCTGAGTCCCAAAACCGCCATCGTGATCCGCGACGGCAAGGAAATCGAAATTCCATTGGCCCAAGTTCAAACGGACGATCACGTCGTCGTGCGCCCCGGACAGAATGTCCCCGTAGACGGCGAGATCCTGGAAGGGCAGTCCGCCGTCGACGAATCGATGCTGACCGGCGAGCCGCTCCCGGTGGACAAAGGCCCCGGCGACAAGGTAACCGGCGGTACTTTGAACCGCTTCGGGCAGTTCACTTTCGTTGCCACGCGCGTGGGCAAAGAGACCGCCCTGGCTCAGATCATTCGTCTGGTGCAAGAGGCCCAGGGCAGCAAAGCCCCCATCCAAGCCCTGGCCGATCGAGTGGCCGCCGTATTCGTGCCGGTGGTCATCGCGTTGGCCTTTATAACCTTCGGCATCTGGTGGCTGATCGGTGGAGACAGCGTCGATGCCATGGTGCGCCTGGTCGCCGTTCTGGTCATCGCATGTCCCTGTGCCCTGGGGCTCGCCACTCCCACCGCCATCATGGCCGGCACCGGCAAGGCAGCTCAGCAGGGCATCCTTTACAAAAACAGCGAAGCCCTGCAAAACGCCGCAGCCCTCGACACCGTAGTGCTGGACAAAACCGGAACGCTGACCCGGGGCAAACCACAGGTAACCGACCTCGTCGTCTTAAGCGATCGGCTTGAAAGTTCCTCCGAACTGCTGCGTATCGCCGCATCCATCGAGCAGGCATCCGAACATCCCGTCGGCCGCGCCATCGTACGTGCGGCGGAAGAGGCAGGGCTCGAACTTGCCAAGACCCGGAATTTCCAAGCCAACGGCGGATTCGGCGTTCAGGCGGAGTTGGATGGGCAAACCTGGCGCGTAGGCAAACCCGGCTGGTTTGAACAACTCGGCTGGCAGGACGAAACGCTGAAGCGACACGTGACCAAGCTGCAGCAGCAGGGCCGCACCGCCATGGCCGTCTATGCGGAGCAGATCCCCATGGGGATCATTGCCGTTGCGGACAAATTGAAACCGGACTCTGCCGAGGCCGTGGCGCAGATGCACGCCATGGGGCTGTCGGTGGCCATGCTGACCGGGGACAATGCCCAGGCCGCCCAAGCCATCGCCGCACAGGCCGGCATCGACCAGGTGATCGCCGAAGTACGTCCGGAAGACAAATCAGCCGAAGTCAAATCCCTGCAGCAATCACAGCAACACGTGGCCATGGTGGGCGACGGCATCAACGACGCCCCCGCCCTGGCCCAGGCAGATGTGGGGTTGGCCATCGGCAGCGGCACCGACGTGGCCATTGAAACGGCGGAAGTCATTCTCTCTTCCGGAAGTCTTCTGGGTGTCGTCCGCGCCATCCACATCAGCCGCCAAACCATGCGCACCATCCGCCAGAACCTTTTCTGGGCGTTTGCCTACAACATCATCCTGATCCCGCTTGCCGCCGGCGTTCTGAATCCATTCGACCAACTGCCCATGATGCTGCGCCA
>JASFGJ010000292.1:0-5945 GCA_050123815.1 Desulfobacteraceae bacterium | reverse complement strand
GGGCGTGATTTAGCGCTTTCACCATATTCCAGGCACGTACGGTTTGCAAGTCCCAGATCGCGCCTGCCGATCGCCACCCGACTGAGCGGTCGCTGATCACCGAGTGCATTAAATTACCCATCATCAACCATCAAGAAATTCCCAATGCGACCGATAACCATTCCGGAAAAAAACATTACAGGTACATGCGATACCCATGACCAAAACCCTAAACAAGCTGGCAATCATCATGTCCTTATTCATCGCCGGTGCGGCTGCGGCCGGCCAGGATCTTCAGACCCACAAAGCCCTTCCGTATGTTTTAGAAAAACTTCGCTCCCATCAGATCGTGTTGATGGGCACAATTCACCAAAAACCGCAAATTCTGGAATTGACGGCACAGCTGCTGCCGCTGATCAGATCCGCCGGTGTGACCCACCTGGCAATTGAAGTCAGCAGTGATCAGCAAAGCAACATCGACCGGTTCATTCAAAATGGTACCGGCCTGAAAAAGATCCGCCTGCATCATTCCATCGACTGCGCGCAATACCGCCGATTGTTTACCATTGTCCGAGACCTGCCCTCGCACCAGCGCCCGCATATCGTGGCCATCGATTTGCCGCCCAGTCAATACAGTGGTCCCATCGGTCGCGATGCCTATATGGCCGATGCCTTGTCCGATATGTTTCGTACCCGCGCGGACCGCAAAGTGCTGGTCATCCTGGGAAGCCTGCATGTTCTGAAAAAACTCGACTGGCTGCCCCGCATCACCGACCGCCAGCCATCCATTCGGAGCCTGCTTGAACAGCGGCTGCCGACACTAAGAATCTTCTCAATGGTGCATCTCATTCGCAACGACACCGATGCAACCGGCGATATTAAGGATCTCGTCGATCCCGAACAGGGTGGCGCGGCGATGGATCTCGACGAACGGATTACCGGATGGCGGCTGGGATTGACCGACTGCCTCGCTGTCAGGCCCAGCCAGCCGTATGAGTTGGTCGACGGCGTGATCGTCCACTAGATTTTATAACCACTTCTATTCAGATTTCACCACTCGGCCGGCGTCCAGATAAAGTCGGCGGGTTACGCACGCCGGTATCTCTTCCGGATGGTGACTGACAAACAGCAGGCCGGTAAAGGGGCGTTGCCCGATGATATCCACAAGCTGCAACACGCGCCGACGATGGGCCGCATCCAGGCCGCTGCAAGGTTCATCCAGGATCATCAGTTTGGGTGACTTGACCATCGCCCTGGCAATCAACAGCAGGCGCTGCTGCCCAAACGACATGCGGTTGAACGGCTCATCCGCCAAATCGTCGAGCTCAAGGGTCTCGATCCATTGCCGGGCGATCTGTTTTTGGTCTGAGCTGCAGAAGCGGTAGAGCCCGATGCTGTCGAAAAAGCCGGAACAGATGACGTCATAGCCGGTCAGGTTGCGTTGATACCGGGCCTGCAGATCATCCGCCACCAAACCGATATGGGCTTTGATATCCCAAACCGATTCCCCCGAACCTTTGCGCCGGCCGAACAGTTCCAGATGGTTGGCGTAGGCCTGCAGGTTGTCACCCGTAATCAGCCGCAGCAAAGTGGTCTTGCCTGCGCCGTTGGGGCCGATCAGAGCCCAGTTTTCACCGCTGCGCATGGTCCAGTCGATGTTGTGCAGGACCCGGTGACCGCCGAACGCCACACCGACCTTGCGCATGCGGATGATCACCTCTCCCGTTGCAGACAGATGCTCCTTCCCGGTTGCAGGCGGCAAGGCCCTCCGGGGGGCCTTTTCCGAGGGTTGCATCCTGCCAAGAAACGCTTTCCGGCTTCCCTGCCATGCCACACGCCCCTTATCAAGTTGCAGGACATGCGAAAACAGTTCTCCGATCTCGGCGATGCGATGCGTTATCAATACCAGCCGGGTGTCCGCCGATGCCAAGCGGCAAAGAATTTTATCCAGAATTTGCTTGGATAGTGTGTCCAGGTTATTGAAGGGCTCATCCAGAATCAGCATTCGCGGGTGGGCAATCATCGCCCTGGCGATCAGCATCCTGCGAAACTCACCGGTGGACAGTGCACTGAGCGGTTTTTCAAGCAGCGGCCCCAGTTCAAGGCACGAGATGATTTCACAACGGTGCGCGTCGCCCGCATCCGAAAGCCCGCTTGCCGATGCATCGTCCAGCAGCGTTGCGGCCGGGGTGTGATCCGACACCCGCCCGGCAAAATGGCGCATAGAATCCAGCATCTGCTCCCGATCATAAAAGGAGTGATACTGATGGGGTGAAACCAGCGCCATGGCAGGGCGCCCTGGGTGTAAATCGGCATCGTCGCGGTAATGCCGCCGAACCCCTCCCTTGACGACCGCCACCTGGTCCATCAACACGCCGGCCAAAGTGGTTTTGCCGGAGCCGTTCGGTCCCCAGATCACCCAATGCTCACCGGAGTTGATCTGCCAGCTGAGATCATCAAACAGCCAGACGCCGCCCACTCTGACGGTGACGCCCTCAATTGTTATGAACGGGTTTGATCCCAATTTGTTTATGCAACGTCAGGGCTTACACTCTTTCGGCCACTAAATCGCCCACCTCGCTGGTACTGTAACCCATCTTGCCGGCCGACAGGCTCTTGATCTTGTTGGCGGTCACATCCTTGACGGCATTTTCAACGGCGGTGGCGGCTTCCACTTCGCCCAGCGTCTCGAGCATCATGGCGCCGCTGCAGATGGCCGCCAGGGGATTGATGATGTTCATACCGGTATATTTGGGGGCCGAGCCGCCGATGGGCTCGAACATGCTCACGCCATCGGGATTGATGTTACCGCCGGCCGCGATGCCCATACCGCCCTGGGTTTCAGCCCCCAGATCGGTGATAATGTCGCCGAACATGTTGCTGGTCACCAGCACATCGAACCACTCCGGGCTCTTGACCATCCACATGCAGGTGGCGTCGACATGATAGTATTCGCGCTTGACATCCGGATAATCCTTTTCGCCGATCTCGTGAAACGCGCGTTCCCACAGATCGAACACATAGGTCAGCACGTTGGTTTTGCCCACCAGCCCAAGGGTGTTGGCATCGCCCTTGCCGCGGGCTTTTTTGCCAAATTTACGCGCGTATTCAAATGCATAACGCAGGCAGCGCTCGACTTGAAAGCGATTGTACACCATGCTCTGCACGGCGACTTCCTGATCGGTCCCTTTCATTGAAATGCCGCCGGTCCCCGTGTAGATCCCCCCGGAGTTTTCACGAATGACGGCATAATCGATCTGCTCGGGCCCCTTGTCCTTCAGCGGGGTCTCCACTCCCGGATAGAGCCTCACCGGGCGCAGGTTGATGTATTGATCAAGCTCGAAGCGCAAACGCAGCAGGATCCCCTTTTCCAGAATTCCGGGTTTGACATCCGGATGACCAATGGCGCCCAGGTAAATCGCGTCAAACTGTCTCAGCTCGTCCGCGGCCGACTCGGGAAGCACCTCTCCGGTGCGCAAATAGCGGTCGCCGCCGTAATCAAAATCGGTCATATCAAGGCTGAACCCGAATTTCTGCGCGGCGGCATTCAGCGCCTTGCGGCCTTCATCGACAACTTCCGGTCCGGTGCCGTCACCGGGTATCACTGCGATCTTGTACGATTTACTCATCTTTTTCTCCTATTGCGTTGCGGCAGCCCTTTCGCGCCAGGTATCAGGGTGGTTTAACTGCGCATGTCCAAAATGGGTTTATATATGAAATCAAACGGCGTGGGTCAAGCCCGCAATGGGAGTTAGAGGACGTGGGAATTCGGGGACAATGTGTGGCCGTCTATTTAAACAAATCCTAGCTGTCCCCAATAATGCGCGTCCCCAAGAATCTCACTCTTTTAATAATCTATCGTATTTCTGTCCTTGAGATTATCCCGGCTTTGTAGAGTCTGTCATATAAGACGACATTAACCGCATTTCCCAAATTAAGACAGTGCCTTGATGGGATTATGACAAATCTCTGACAATGCCTTAATAGCGTCTGCGGTAATGAGCCATCTTCAGGGCCGAAGACATAAAGTGGTCGATCAGGATGTACAAATGTCGGCAGCGGCTCTGAATTTTTACGCACTTCGACAGCCACAGGCACGACATTCCCGCTAAAACGATTAAAGAAATAATCGTCATTGATTATTCTAACGTCATAATACCCCTTCATTCGCTCTTCACGAGGTAAACGAGAGTTTTTTGTGTTGTCGACGGGTATTCGGTTCCCGCTAAAAATCACCGCTTTTGCACCGAAGCACGATGCTGCCCTTACGGCTGCGCCAACGTTGTGAGGATATTTTGGATTCCACAATGCAATTGAAGGAGTCATATCATCACTAAACATGGTCGTATTTTTTCCTATCTTGTATATACGACCCGGCTTGAAATCCTCTGAATTAAAATCTTGTTCGTTTTTATTAAATTGATCCATTTTTCTTCAGCTACTGGCAACTATTAGAACTATTAGGGACATCCATAAATATATGATCCTGAGAAGTAAGTCATGTTTTTGAAAATGCGAGGAAAATGCTTATTGATTTTTGTTGTAATTTCAGCACACGAACAATAGCTGTTGTCAGATAACATGCCTTAGAACGAGTTGCTTCTCAGGAATCAATATATAAATTACTCAAGAAGCGATTCTATGCTAAACTCAGTTTCTTTTGCAATCGTTTCACCGCGTTTGACAGAAATGCTGATGGCAGGTTGTGTCATCCCTATCTGTTTGGCAAGATCCGTGGCGGTCACACCCAGTTCCCGCACAGCCCAATAGCACAACAAACTGCGGGCGCGAACCACCGCCGGGTAACGGCCCGGTGTTAATAGCTGATCAGGTGTCAAATCGAAAAGCTCGGCTACATAGCTTGACAATGCCGACACATCTATACCTTTGGCAGATAACTGATATCTGCGTTCAAGTTGCTCGTCGCAGCGGGCCAGAACATCCAAAACAAAATCACTATCACCAAGAATGCGCTCATCGCCTTTAAACCGCTGCCGGCCTTTGATTATCTTTTTGGCTTGTTTCCATCCACCCACGCTGCGGATCAAGCCACCTCCGACAAGTTCAGGTCTGCGTCCCAGTTCAACTCCTTTATCAACAAAGTCGCGGTATTTTCGGCGTGCAACCGCTTTTTTCGCCGCAAATAATCCAAGAATTTTATCCGTGTCCTGCCACAAAACAACCTGCTTGCCCATCAACGCGGCATGGCCTGTATAACGATACGTATCCAGTGATTTCATATTGCGCACCATGCCCACACGAAGGGGATTCAAGTGAATGTAACGTGTCAGCTCCATCAGATAGGCATCTTCTTGACAGAGGATCGATTTATACCGATTCTGGAAAAGCTGGCCATGGCGGCGATGGCGACGGTTAAACGAGACCGCATATCCGGTAAGCAAACGCCTCATCAGCGTGGCAAGCGGAACCATGCCCGTACGAATCAAAAGATGTACATGATTGGTCATCAAAGCCCAGGCGTAGCAAGGCGTCGATGAAGCCGATAAAATATGGTCAAGGCGTTCTAAAAAATCAGACTTGTCAACATCACCCATAAATATGGCCTTGCGCTCAATACCGCGCATAATCACATGATGCAGCGCCCCTGGGGCATCTATTCTGGCTCGCCGTGGCATGCCCGAAATTAACAAACACTAAAATCCATGTCAATTTATATATTTATGGATGTCCCTAGTGGGCCTCAAGTGCTTGATTTGTCTTGTAAGATGCGATGATTATGAAAAACAAAATGCAAGGAGCCTTGTCGCCGCTCGATAGCCACCCGGAGTGATGGGGTCAAAGATGTAGCTTGACTATTTTTTTATCGGTGACAAAATCCGATTAGACGATTTGCACAGCGGAGATTTCATCATGACAGCAAGAGCCGAACAAGTGCTTGCCGATGCACTGAGTCTGCCGCCCGGTGAGAGGGCCAAGTTGGCCGAACGGTTGTTTTCCAGCTTGGA
>JASFGJ010000291.1:0-5995 GCA_050123815.1 Desulfobacteraceae bacterium | reverse complement strand
CTTAGATGTCTGATTATTTAACCAATAATAGTATGAAAGAGACCTGTCGTGGATATCACCCCTGGTGGCATCCAAAGAATCGGGTCGATTTTGGCATGTTTTGTACCCCTTCGGGGAAAGCCGGAGGACTCCAGATCCTGCGTTGGAAAGGGCTCGCAGTAGATTTACTACAGCTGTTCACCCTTTCCGCCTTTTTATCCCGCTGGTTTTGAGCGGGAGACTCTGGAGCCCTCCGACTTTTGCAACGATAGGGTTGAGTGAAGGCCGGAGGTTATTTGAGGAAAGTGTTAAGTGTGAAATCAATGTCATTTACTTAGCGAGAAAAGGACCATCCTGCATGGGATGAAAAGCTAAGGCTAATTATGCCTAAATTCATCGTGGTTTCGTGCTCGTGCTCAGCGAAGCGGTGCGCGTAATCGTAATCGGATCTGTTCTTAGTGATCATTAAAAAGCATCGATTACGATTACGCGCACGAGCACGAGCACGACAAAATGGCGGATAAGGAGATCACCATGCCCCAACCCAAAAAATACGGCATCGTCATCAACGCATCCAAATGCATTGACTGTAAGGCCTGCATGATTGCCTGCAAAGTCGAAAACCAGCTCCCCACGGGATACTGGCGCAACTGGATTCGGCCGTTGTGGCATGCCGACGGCACCGAAAAATGTGAATTCCAGCCGGGGCAGTGCATGCAGTGCGACAACCCATCCTGCGTTGCCGCCTGTCCGGTGGGCGCTACTTATAAACAAGCGGACGGCGTGGTGGCGATCGATCCGGCGAAATGTATCGGCTGCGGCAACTGTGTAACGGCGTGTCCTTACAGCGCCCGCTATCGCGATCCGGATCGGCGTATCGCCGACAAATGCGATTTTTGCCGGCACCGTCTCCAGCATGGACGAGAGCCGGCCTGCGTGGTAACATGCCCCACCAAGGCGCGGAAATTTGGCGACCTCAATGACCCCCGGAGCAAGGTCGGTCGCCTGCTCAACAAGCAGCGGCTGGTGCGTATCATCGGCCCACACAGCAACACCCGGCCCAACATTTACTACCATGAAGGCACGCAGCAATTGGACTGGGCGGTCACTCCCACCCTTCCGGGAAACATCCATATGCCGCCCGATTTCTGGAATAGCGGTTGATCGATGAAAATATAGGTTTTTAGATAATTAAAAAGGAGGTAGTCAATGCAAAGAAAGGCAACGAAGGTCTGGATGGTCGCTCTCCTAATGGCGGCCCTTTGCCTGGCGGTAGGCTGCAGCACCGCCACAGGCCCGGCATCCGCCAAAGGCCAAAAAGGGGCCGCCTGGCAGTTTCACGATACCGCGGGCATTGAACTGATTCAAAAAAACGCAGTGGTTCCCCAACCCAAAGGCGTTTTGATCGTGGACTCACGCCCTTATAAGCCCAAGTATGTCAACGGGCACATTCCAACGGCCGTCAGCATGCCGTTCAGCCAGTTCGACAAAATGACCGACAAGCTGCCCAAAGACAAGAAGACCTTGCTGATCTTCTATTGCGGAGGCCCTACCTGAAAGCTGAGTCACAAAGCCGCCTGGAAGGCGGAAAAAATGGGCTACACCAATGTCAAAGTCTTTGCCGCAGGCTATCCGGCCTGGATCAAGGCCAAAGGCAGCTACGCCGCCGTGGATGTCGAATACGTCGCCAAGCAGATCGAGGGCAATCAGGCCATTATTGTGGATTCCCGGCCAAAGAGGCCCAAATATGACAAAGGCCATATCCCCACTGCCATGAGCATCCCCGATTCCCGGTTTGAGGCGCTGAGCGGAAAACTGCCGCGAGACCTCAATACCGTGCTGATTTTCTACTGCGGCGGATATACCTGAAAGCTGAGCCATAAAGCCGCCCGGCGGGCGGTACAGCTCGGCTATACGAAAGTAAACGTCTTTGCAGCCGGCTATCCGGCCTGGAAAAAGTATGCCGGCGGCGCCGCGACTGCAGCCGTGCCCATCAAAAAAGGCGCCGAAGAGGGCAGTATTGCCATCGACCAGTTTAAGAAGATCATCCAAAACCGTCCCGAGAGCATCCTGCTCGTGGACGTGCGCGACAAGGATGAATACGACCAAGGGCATTTTAAAACAGCCATCAACATCCCCGTGGATGAACTGGAGAAGCGGGTCAAAACCCTGCCTGCAGACAAGCCCATCATTTTTGTCTGCTCCACAGGCGCCAGAAGCGGCGAATCGTACTATATGCTGCAGGATTTGAGACCCGAGTTGAAAAAGGTCTATTACCTGGAAGCCGGATGCACCTACAAAAAGGACGGAACATTCGAAATTAAAAAGACGGAGTGACCACCTGGCCACAACGACTTGTCCGGCACCCATCCCGGTTGCGCCACCACCCAATGCCCCCATCAAGGCGCGACCGGGATGGTCATTTTTCGCCAACGCCAGGATTCATATTCGCAACCTCATCCAGCACCCCAAGCATTACAGCGGCAATCTGTGGATAAAACCGGCAGTGGACTTCATCGACCAACCGCTGGTAGAACGTATTGATCCACGGAATCATGGATTCGGCGGCAAAATCCGCAGCCTTTGTTATACTGATTCGCTGATCGGGCCCTTCGGCCTGGTTTAGCATATAATAGAGCACTTCAAGCTCGATGGATAGATGGTCCGGCGGTTCGTTGACATCGTCACCGATGCTGATCCCCAAATCCATAAGTATTCTCTGCATCTGCACGGCAGCGGCCCCCATCAGGTGCGGGTCTGTCTCATCTTCGTAGCACGATGCATACAAAGGTGCTGCGATACCTTCCTTGGCATTGACAAACAAGCGCACATAACCTTGTTCAAGATACGCAAACAAAGATGCCGGATCGGAAAAGCCTCCCAGAAGATTCTGCAGATCGCTCAGATCTGCAGCCCAACGGGCCCTTGTCCGGGAAACAATAACCTCAAAAGGTTGCAGAAAAGATGGTTCAAGCATCTGTCGGCAGGTTGCTTCGGACGGCCCCCAGAAAATCCGGCATAACCGTTGAATGCCGGCTAACAGAGCATCCCATCGTTTTTCATCAGAGTGGTGATTAAAGTTCATACGCTACCGCCTGCTGCCAAATTAAAATATCATGTCATTGTATTTTCCGCTTGCCAATATTATATAAGCCTAGAATCCGATATTGTATACCTGACTCAACTATCGGTTATCGAATATTGAATTTCCTGTCACTGGCTTATGTAATATTGGCGATAATTTTACAATGGAAAACGATCGATATCAGGCCGGCACGGAGGCCGGCCCTACGAAGACCCCATTGGCACACAGCCGCCGCAGTTAAGGCGTAGGGGCGGCCTCCGTGCCGGCCGGTTTTAAGCATCGATTTGAGCATAAGCACCTATTGCTCATTTGGCTGTCCGAACCGGGTTTTAGTATTGCAGCATTTCAAACCCGCAACTTTAGTACCTAACTTATAGGTGGCTAAAATGACACAAAAGCCAAGCTATAAAGAGGTGACCGCCAAATTGAAAGCGTTGGAGCTTGAACTGGCCGTCTGCAAAAAACAGGCTGAAGAAAAATTTGAACTGAGCATGCACAACTCACTGATCGGTTGCTACATTGTGCAGGACACTAAATTTCGGTATGTCAACCCGGAATTTACGCGCATTACAGGTTACAGTGAAGATGAACTGATCGAGACAGTATCTCTCAAAATCGTCCAACCCAAATACAGGTGCCACGTTAAAGCGAATGCCATCCAAATGGTGAAAGGACAACGGGACTACCCCTATGAATTTTGTATTACCGACAAATATGGAAACACTAAATGGATATTGGAAACCGCAACCTCAATCATCTACAAAGGCAAACGCGCCACGTTGGGCTATTTTATGGATATCTCCAAAAGCAAACAGGTTGAACAAGAGCGCCTTGAAAAAGAGAAATTGATCTCCATCCTGGAGATGGCCGGAGCGGTCGGACATGAGCTTAATAATCCCTTGCAGGTTGTGGTCACCTGTATCAAAAACCTGGCTCCGGAATCGGACGACGATCAACGCCATTATGAATACTATCGATTGCTGAAAGGCAGTATCGATAAAATCAAAAAAACCGTCGGGAAATTTCAAAACATCACCCGATATGCGACCAAAGATTACGTCCAGGGAAAAAAAATCATCGATATTGATGCGGCCTCACAGGATTGACATACAAGCATCGGCTTGAGATACTCCGGGGTGTATGAAAGTTCCCATACATAGGTGGTGACATCAATGGATTCGGAAACGGCCCAAGAGCGGTCGGCCCTTTTTGTGGCGACGCTCACCTCTTTCATGGGGCCATTTATGATCTCCTCGGTAAATGTCGCCCTGCCGGCCATCCAAGGTGAGCTTGCCATGAATGCCGTGCAGCTGGGCTGGATTTCAACGGCCTACCTGCTGGCAACGGCCGTGGTCCTCGTGCCGGCCGGCAAGGTGGCCGATATCCATGGCCGTAAAAAGGTCTTCTCTTTTGGCCTGATCGTCTTCACACTGGGTTGCGCCGCGGCTGTTTTTGCCGGTTCCGCCGCCTGGCTGATCGGGCTTCGCGCCTTGCAGGGTGCCGGCGCCGCCATGACCGTCACCACGGGAACCGCTATTTTAACCTCTGTTTTCCCCCCGGCCAAACGCGGCCGGGTTATGGGCATTTATGTGGCCGCCGTCTACATTGGGCTTTCCGCAGGCCCGTTTGTGGGCGGATTCATGACTCAGTACCTGGGGTGGCGCTCGCTTTTTTTGGTGGTGGTTCCCCTGGGCATCACCTCCCTTTTTGTGGCGCAGCGCTATCTCAAAGGCGAGTGGGCCGAAGCCCAGGGAGAAAAACTCGATCTTGTCGGCAGTGTCCTATATGGCGCGGCTACGTTGACCTTTATTTACGGGGCCACCATCCTGCCCTCCCCCCGCGCCTGGGGTCTCGTTTTGTTCGCCTTGGTGGCCATCACCGTCTTTGCCTGGTATGAAAATCGGATTGCCATGCCGGTGTTCGATGTCTCCCTGTTTGCCACCAATCGAGCGTTTGCCTTTTCCAGCCTTGCCGCCTTGATCCACTACGCTGCCACCTTTGCACTGACTTTTCTGTTGAGCCTGTTCCTGCAATACCTGAAAGGCATGCCGCCACGCGCGGCCGGATCCCTGCTCGTGCTGCAACCCATCGTCATGGCCCTGTGTTCTCCCCTGGCCGGACGCATGGCCGACAGGATCGAGCCGCGTTACCTGGCATCCGCCGGCATGGCGTTGACCGCTTTGGGACTGGCCGGTTTCGCCCTGCTCACCCCGCACACCCCGCTGGCGCTGATCGGCGCCAACCTTGTGCTGCTCGGATTCGGCTTTTCCATGTTTTCGTCCCCCAATATGAGCGCCATTATGGGGTCGGTGCAAAGGCGTTATTACGGAATTGCCGCCGGGGCCGTCGCCACCATGCGGCTTATCGGTCAAATGCTCAGTATGGCCGCGGCCACACTGGCACTTTCCATCTATCTGGGAAGCCGATCCATCGAGCCCGGCACTTACCCGCTTTTCCTTGAAAGCATGAAGTCGGTGCTGTCACTTTTTTCGGCCATATGCCTTATAGGGATCTATTTTTCAATGCGCAGAGGTAAGATTCTGGAATAAGCACATATTGATCCCACTTATAGCAAGGGAATCGACTTGAAAATCGTCCTTTCAACATTCGGCTCCCGCGGCGACGTGCAGCCCATGCTGGCGCTTGCTCTGGGATTCCAGGCTGCCGGCCATGACGTGCTGCTCATCGGACCGCCTGAGAAGGCCGCCTGGGCGGCCGAACTGGGATGCCCTTATCAACCGGCGGGCAGCGACGTGACGGCACTCATCGACACCATGGATGCCGCCCACACCGCCAGATCCGCCCTGATCTTTACGCAATATGTCCGCCGGGAGATCGTCGTGCAGTTCGAGCAGTTGCCCAGCATGGTTCAGGATGCCGACATGATTGTCGCCGCCTCCTTGTGTTTCGGACTGGCAAGCATGGCAGAGG
>JASFGJ010000290.1:0-6002 GCA_050123815.1 Desulfobacteraceae bacterium | reverse complement strand
CACTGAACGGTCTGGCCGGCCGCAGCTCGGTTGAATTAAGTCTCAATTATCTTTCGCGCTGCATGGGCAGTGTCAGGACTCCCATGGCCCTGGCTTGGATGCTGCACGGCCTCGGCATGTGGTCTCAGCTACCGCCGCAGTGGGAGCGCACTGTTGTCGAAAGCCTTGCCCTGCAGAAGCGATACGGCCCGTTTGATACCGTGCTGCTTTCTCAACTCGTGACGGTTTATTATACCGGCGCCCGACTCATTTCGATTCTGGTTTAGGTCATGCAAAAGAGAGTGACAAATCACGTTAGGCAGGCTTCCTGGTCGCGGCGACAATTTATCAAGTACGCCGCCGCCGGAAGCCTTGCCGCTGCGGGTGGTTTCCTTTGGGGCAGCCGGCCCGGTTCCCTGTCGGGTTCGGCGGAGACCTTCATTGGATCCGCCTCGGGGTATCATGATGATCTCGTAACGATCCTGAGAAAAGGATTGGAGGCACTGGCGTATTCCGCTTCGAGCTTCAAGGGCAAACGCATTCTGATCAAGCCCAACCTGGTCGAACCCCATGCCGGTCACGGCCACATCAATACCAACCCGATGCTGGTGCGGGCCGCCGTGGAACTCTTCCGGCGCATGGATGCCGCCGAAGTGGTCATTGCCGAAGGGCCGGGGCACCGCAGGGATTCTCTGTTGGTCCTGGAAGCATCGGGTTTCGCCGATGTAATTGTTGAGGATCGGGTTCCGTTTTTCGATCTGAACACGGGACCTGTCCGGCGGGTTGCGAACAAAGGCGGCTATACCTCCATGAAGGAGTTGTGCCTGCCCCGGCTTGTGCTCGACGCCGATGTGGTGGTGTCGCTGGCGAAAATGAAGACGCATCATTGGGCGGGTGTAACGCTCTCGATGAAAAATTTCTTCGGCATTATGCCCGGCTGCGTATACGGCTGGCCCAAGAATGTGCTCCATCAGGCCGGAATTCAACGTTCCATTCTGGATATCAACGCCACCTTCCAGCCGCACTTGTGTATTGTCGATGGGATCGTCGGTATGGAAGGCGACGGGCCGATCATGGGCACTCCGGTTCGATCGAACGTCGTGGTGATGGGAAGGAGCGCACCCGCCGTCGATGCGACATGCGCCCGCGTAATGGGCATCGACCCCCACAAGATACCGTACCTCAAGGCTGCGGGGCGTCGGATCGGCCCCATCGCAGAAGCGTCCATCGTGCAGCGGGGCGAAATCATTGAATCGGTCCGGAAAGACTACCAATTGATTTCGGGCATACCGGCGCAGCGCCATATACGATGGGACCGCAGCTGAACCCTGTCGCTGCAACAACAGGGTTACCTTATGAATCAGAGCAGCCCACGCTCTTTTGCGATTTTCAGATAGGTTTCGGCGACACTTCTTGGCGGCACATAGGTTTCGGATGGTGCTTTCTGCTCGTAGATCAGAGCGTCGGCCGGGCATTCGGGGACGCAGACGCCGCAGCCGATGCAGCGATCCGGGTCGACATGGGCGGTTTCGTCAACGGTAATGGCCTCCATGTGGCACCGTTCGACGCACGTCTCACAAGCTGTGCAGCTTAGCTCGTCCACTCGGGCAACGTAATTGGAATGGACCATCTGTGCCGGCTTTTCCTGCTGTTTTATGTTTTTCAGAACCTGGCAGCAGCATCCGCAGCACATACAGATATTGGCGGACTTCTGGGCATTGCCCGGTTGAATCACCAGGCCGGCCTTGCGTCCCTTATCCAATATCTCCAGTGCTTCTTCGGTGGTGATGGCCCGTCCCAATTTGTTTTCTTCGTAGTAAAACGCCGCTGTGCCGAAGGAAAGGCACACCTCCACGGGGTAGTCGCATGTTTCGCCGACAAAGTTATGCTCTTTGCGGCAAATGCAGGGTTGAACCACGATTTTGGATTGCTGCCTGATGATCTGCTCGGCGTCATCATACGATGCAACGGTTGCGCCTGCCGCGATCTGTTTCGATACCGGCACCACCCGCAGCTGCTTGGTTTCGTTTTTTGCCCAGGTCTCTTTTGCCAAAAAAGGCAGGTATTCGTTGACATCCCGTACCAGCCCCTCGTCCAGATCATTGAGATGGTATTCCCAGATTCCGATCACAAACTGGGCGGCCGAGTAATATTTTTCTTCATTTTTCGATTTCCGGAAAATCAGCCCTTTACGGGCCATTTGTTCCAGCATCGATGCCAAAGCCGCTTCTTCCCGATCCGTGCGCTGGGCGATCGCCGCCACCGGCTCGGGCATTAACGACAGACAGGTGGCCAACTCCGCTTCCTGTGGAGAAAACAGCCGTTTCAAGATCCGCAGTTCAATCCCGCTTTCCGTCGCCGGAAATCCTCCCGGCAGATTATTCAGGTGTTTTGCCAAAGCCATGTAGATATCGCTCATGCCCCCCCCCTTTATAAGAAATTCCGCTGTCGGCTGCAGCGGCGCGCTTGACTTTTTCCACGAACCTGAAGATTGGATCAGATTCGTCAACTGCATCTGCATGATCCATACGATGTATCCCGGCGGAACAAAAGAGGCATTAATGACAAATTTCGAGCAAAATGGGTCAACGTGCTAACAACTCTAAAAAATTTGAGCTATGGGCAAATTCTGAATTATTACAGAAATTGCTTGCTTTCGCGCGCAAAAGTGTTAAATTAACAATTTCAACTAGGCCTCGCCATGAAAATGCGGGGCGGTTTTTTTCTGAAGGAACAAACCATCTCTTTGTGCTACATCCTCCAGTTTAAAATCTTGATTATCTTAAAGAAAGGAGGATGTCATCATGGCCAACGGAACAGTCAAATGGTTTAACGATAAAAAAGGCTTCGGCTTCATCGAGCAAGAAGATGGACCCGACGTTTTCGTTCACCATTCAGCAATTAACGGAAGCGGGTTTAAAAGCCTGAATGAGGGTGACCGGGTTACCTTTGATATCGAGCAAGGACCAAAAGGTCCTTCCGCTGTCAATGTCGTTGTAAGCTAGATTCGACAGATTAAAAGGGGCATGCTTCTGCACTCTGAGGCGTGCCCCTTTCCTGTTTTTTGAGTGATTATCAGAAAAGAGGGAATTCCCATGAATATCTATATCGGCAATTTGTCCTACCAAACGACAGAAGAGACATTGAAGCGTTTGTTCGCCGATTTCGGTGAAATTGAGAGCATTAAAGTCATCAAGGATCGCTTCACCGGGAGACCAAAAGGATACGGTTTCATCGAAATGCCGAGCAACTCGGAGGCGGACCAGGCGATAAAGGCCCTGAACGGCAATCGTATTGATGGCAGCAACATCAAAGTAAGACCCGCTGATCCTGGAGGAAAACGCAAAAAAAAGCGCGGTTTTCGCCGAAGGAGGTATTAAAGCGTCGGCAGACTCAGGATGGCCTGCACGCCTTTCGGCATCCTGTTCTTCAGTTCAATGCGCCCCTTGTGCAGTGACGCCACCTGGCAAACCAGATTCAATCCCAACCCGGTGCTCTTGCGGCCGCTGTCCGGTCGCTTGAGCGAATAGAATTTTTCAAAGACTTTATCCAAAGCATAGGCGGGGATCGAAGCCCCGCTGTCGTCAACACACAACTTCAGCGAGCGGCTGCCGCCCTTCACGGATATGGCGATGGTCCCCCGGGACCGGCTGAAATCGATGGCATTCTGTACGAGGTTGGCCACAGCCTGGTGCAGCCAGAAGCTGTCGCCCGGCACCGTTGCCTCCGCCGGTATCTCAACGCTCACCTCGATACGTTTGGTCAGCAACATGGGCTGTTTGCTCTCCAGCACCGTTTCTACCAGGGATCGAAGATTGACGGGCTCTGTTCGGGTCAGCTGGTTTTTGTTTTCCAGGGCGGCCAGGGTCAACATGCGGTCCACGATGTTCTGGATCCGGTCGGCTTCAGTACGGATGTTGGTCAAAAAGCGTTTGCGCTTCTCCAATGGGACGTTCTCTTCCAGCAGCTCAGCCGATCCCCGAATTGCCGAGAGAGGGCTTTTGATTTCATGCGTCAGTTGCTGAACGTACCGCTCCACATAGGCTTTGCCTTCCAGAGCGGCCTGCATCTTTTTCAGGGCTCGTCCCATGGTGCCGATCTCCGTGCGGTCAAGTTTTGGAAACTCCGCCGGCCTTCCGTTGTGAACGGCATGTGCGTAGTCGGTCATGCGCTGGATCGGGCGGGTTATCCATAGGGCCACCAGGTATCCCAATACAACGGCCGCGACGACGGACAGGGCAACCACTTTAATCAACTGCGGTTTGGCCTGCTTCAAAAAACTGTTGATATTGGTGGTGGGTTTGGCCACGGTTAATACGCCGGCCAGCGTTGCATCGACCCGAATTGGCGCCGCGGCATACAGCACCGAAGAGGTTACGTCTTCTGGGTCGATCATTGTGGTGCGTGCACCGTAGCCGCCTTCCAATGTGAGCTTGACATCCCGCCAGTGGGAGTAGTCGGCACCGACCTCACCGGAATCCTTGGAGTGAAACAGAACTCGGCCCGTCGCATCGGTGATGTAGACGGCCAGATCCACATCGGTTTTGGTCAGATGATAAATCCGGGCGTCCAATTCGCGGGCGTAAATTCCCTGGAAAGTTCGATATAAGTCGTCCGGCGAAAAATGTCCCTGTTCCATCATGTGGCCGACCATCTGGGCCAGCACATTGGCCTGGTCTACCAGCGGATCCTCCACTCCTTCCAGATAACGGGTGCGCAAGGTGTCCAGGGTCCAACCCACCGGGTAGGCAAAGCAGATGCAGAAAATAATCAGATAGCAGCCAAAGATTCTAAGTCCCAGTTTCATAGATTCTCTTTCAGCGCGTAGCCGGTGCCGCGATGGGTGACAATGGGGTTCAGTTTCGGCCTGACAGCTTTGAGTTTGGCCCGCAGATTTTTGATGTGGGCATCGACGGTCCGGTCCATGCTGGCCTCCGGCTCGTCCCAAACATTCGCCATGAGCTGCTCGCGGGTAAAGACCTGTCCCGGCCGCCTTAGAAAGGTCTGCAACAGATCGTATTCGGTGCGCGACAGATCCAGCAAGCTGCCAAAATAGGTGATCTGCCGTTTGGCGTCATTGACCTGCCAGACGCCGGCGGCCTCCGGATGTGTCGGTTGGTTTTGATGGATGCGGCGCAGAATGGCTTTGACCCTGGCGGTCAGCTCGCGGGGGCTGAACGGTTTGACCACGTAGTCGTCGCCGCCAATCTCAAGGCCCACCACTCGGTCCACCTCCTCGCTGCGGGCGGTCAAAAAGATGATGGGCACATCGCTTTGTCGGCGGATCTGTTTGCACAGCTCGAAACCGTTGATATCGGGCAGTCCCACGTCCAGGACGATCAAGTCAACGGCTGTCGATGCAAAGAGTTCCAGCGCTTCGTGAGCGGTTGCCGCCAGCAGGGGCGCAATGCCTTCGGTTTCCAGGGCATACTGGATGGTGTCGGCGATGGCTGTCTCATCTTCCACGATCAATACAGTCACCTGCATGGGCACGAGATTCCTTTTAGTGGTTGCAAACACAATTATTCGATGGGTGACAATAAACCATGCAAGCGGCCATGATGACAAGCATTACTTCGACTTCAAAAGCCGCGGCGCCATCCTGACAACGATCCAGACGCATCCAACGGCCGCCATGATCGTGATGCAATGCTCGCCGAATTCAAAAGATCGCCCCTGAAAGATCAAATTTGCAAGCGGTACGCCGACCGCCCCCAACAGATACCATGCCGGGGGAAGCCAATCCGGCAATTTAAAAAACAGTGAACGGCGGCGGCGCATCGCGGCGTCACCGCAAGCGCCCATTGCTGACCGAAGGCCTGCAAACCACACCCACAGGGCGCCCAGATAGAGCCCGATACCGGCCAGGCGGTGCAGGCGCTGCGCCGTCAGCCATTGGCCATAAATATCGGCTCGGTAGAGCATCATGGACAGGCCGATGCGCACCGCATTGACCAGGAGGGTATAGCCATAGGCGCTGCAAAGCGACACAACCAGACAGATCAGTAGTGTCGTCGGCCGCG
>JASFGJ010000289.1:0-6005 GCA_050123815.1 Desulfobacteraceae bacterium | reverse complement strand
GCTGATATTGTTTATCATAGTGATCCCCCTTTCCGCGGCTGCAATCAATTCTTTGAGCAGCCATGCTATCCTTTCAGCACATCTTTTTCATCATTGTCGACCAGCACATCTTCCGGTTGTTGGGCCATCGTCTTTGAACCGGCCGACTTCGGTCCAAAGGAGTGATTAAGTGGGGTAAGTTGTTGAATTTCCAACTTACTGGTCGTCTTATGATTGCGCTCATCGATTTTCGTGTAGGTGAAATCATTTCCGGGCGCATCATTACCAGCATGGCGGGGGGGAGTCTCGCCGTTGAACTGCGACAACTGATCAGCCAACGCCTTGTCGAATTCTGACTTGGGACCGAATTTTGTAATGCGGTCGATAATCTGAGAAGAAATATCGTTAACTATTTTAGGATTCTGTGCCTCAGCTGAGATATTGATTCGATCGTCGGAATGCGGCGCAGACTGCGCAGCAGGACCTTTGATTGAATTCTGGCTTAGCTGCTTGCGGTAAGCATTTAGCACATTATGTATTTGATAGGTGTGAATATACATACCGGTACCTCCGGTTTTTATATCGACCTGCTGGAGGATTACTTGAGTTTTTTTTGGGATTTTTTTGTTTATTAATATAAGTATTTTATATTAATAAATATATTTCTACGGTGGGAGGCCGCGCTCAGTTTTTTCGTTGGGCAAGATCGTGAAAATAGCGATCAATAAAAAACCGATGACTGTCAAAAGCGATGCAGGGCAGCTGTTTGTGGTTGAACCACTGAACATCGTCCGCATCATCCCCGGCCACGACCTGCCCATGAAAGTCGGCAATTGAAAAGGCGATCATCAGAACCGATTGGTATTGCTGTGAGGGGGTGGTGCACACCCCCAGCAGTGATTCAATCTTGCCGCTCAAACCAGTTTCTTCGGCAAGTTCGCGCAATGCGCCGTTTTCAGGGGTTTCGCCTATCTCGAGAAACCCACCAGGAAGGCACCACTCGCCAATTTTAGGTTCGACGCTGCGTCGTACCAATAGAATGCGATTGTCTGAATTAACAACCACAATGCAGGTGGCGGGTATGGGATTTTCATAAATGGGCCGTTCACATGTAATGCAATAAAGACGTGTGCGGCCCTCTATGAATTTTTGATGCAAACGCTGCCCACAAAAGTGGCAATGGGTTTTTCGCTCCATTTCTAATCGTCGAAGTCTCCCTCGGGGCCCTTGTCGGATTCGATATCCTTGGCACGTTCGATAATTTTCTCCCGCGTCCACTCTTTAGGATCTTCAATGCGTTGTGCTTTTGGTCCGGGATCATGGCTGCCGGTCTTCAGGATCTGTTCGACAGCCAGATCGGCCGTGTCTTGGGCATCTAAGACGTTTGTCAACATGTTGTACACAAAATCTTCAACGCGTTTGACCATCCGTTCGCGGATTTGACGCGGCTGCCCCATCAGTCGGTTTTCAAATGGACGATTGAGCTTCTTATAATTTCCGCCCGTCCAACCCTGGCTTTCTGCGTAGGCTTTCATTTGGGCCCACATATCCTCGGCTACGCCCTGGTCCGGCACCTTAATGAACTGGCCTGCATCATCGAGCAGGGCGTTGCCGTAGTCATTGACCTCAAGTCCCCATGAGATCATCTGCAAAGCGGTGGCCACATTGGCTTTGGTGGTACGTGTCTGCGTTGCGATCTGGCGCAGTCGGTCTGAATTATTGCCGGATGTGCCATGCTGAGCACCGGAGATTCGATAGGCTTCCAAAGCGTTGTGGATAGTTGTTGTCAACTCGACTTGAATGCCCTGCCCACTGGCCTCGATTCCATGGGTAGTTCCATTGTTCAGTGCGATCCAGTTGGGGAAGATGTCATGGGCGTTGAGACCTTGGATTAAAAAGAGCGCTTCTTCTTGCGTGGATAGGCCAAGCTTTCCTTTAATTTCACCAACCTCTGTCTCGAGTCCCGCCCAGTCAGGCACGAATGGATTCAACTCAAGATTCGCCAGCAGGTTCTGGTCGTCCGGCATGTGGGAGGCGTCGATGGCGATTGAGGTGATACCCGCATCAAACAGAGAGGGGATTTCGGTTTTAGCGGCCTCAATATCATCCGAACTCTTTATCCCATAATGATCCGCATGCAATGCGACTGGGATCGTGATGTTGAGTTCGTTGCAAAAGGCATCCACGCGACGTGCCATATTCCAGAAATTCGTATCACAGTAGGCGTTGGCGCCGCCTTCGGATTTGGCAATTTCAATAATCAGGACAGCGTTGGCTCGCTGTGCGGCCTTGAGCGCGCCACGGATGACAAAGCTGTTTCTTCCGTTGGCTGCCATACAAATGGCCTGACCTTTGGCCAGCATGGCCAAATCGATGAATTTGCCGCTAACCAGAAGTGCCTTGGAGTTGGGAAACAGCTTTTGAATATTTGGGGGGCGGCCGACGGTCAGCGCTTTATTAAAATCGGCTTCGTTGTTTTTCGACATGCTGATTTCTCCTTCTTTGTCAGTTGAAGCGAAAGCAAATCCGCCTTCACTATATGAATTAACATGTTACGTTATCGGTAAATGTCTTGTCGCAGGGGGTGCCTGGGGCTGAATATAAGGTTCGTAAAAGAACCGAAGCTGAGCGGACGCTTGCCGGCCAAACCCACGGCTGATATTGCCTGTATGTCCGCAAGTGAGTCAGCTATTGCTCATTTTGTTTGGCTTTTTCTTGAGCTTTCTTCTCAGCATTATATTTTTCAACTTCAGCGGCAAAAACCTTCTGCTTTTCCTCGTAGGCCTGAATTCGGGCGTTGAAATCCACAATACTTCGATTGTACTCTTTGATCTGCTGCGGGGTCACAGCATTTTGTTTTTCCTGATTCAGGCGGTCTCTTTCCTTGGCCAGAGCGTTTCTTTCGCGCGTCAGTATCTCTTCCTGACGATGCAGACGTTGATATTCTTTGTCCTCAGTGACGCTCTGGTCTGCTTCTTTCTTGTCCTTTTCCTGCTCTGTCGCTTTTGGCGGTTGATACACCGATTCCTTGTATGACTTGACTTGTTCTCGCTGGTCGAGTGGTACTTTGCTCAGATCATCCGTATAAATGACATTGCCATGACGGTCTTTATAGCGGTAGAATTCCGCCGATACCGGCTGTACAAGTGTCACTATCAATAACAGCCCGATCGTGATTATACATCTCATCGCAGTCACCTTTTGATGGGCCGGATCGTTTGGCCCGGATTGGACGTATGTTTGTTGTTTGCCTAATTTGACTTTAAAATACAAGTCAATATACGGCGTTAACGTTATTTCTGTCAAGATGAACGCTATTGATTGACCCACTGCATCAACATCGTTATAATGCATTCCCGAGTTTGCAACAGTATCTAACCATATCCAATAGCATCAGCACCGCGAGGATATGCCGCCGGACAATTGAACATCACGTTCCGGCAAACCCTAAAACGATCAACCCTTTGAGCTATTTATGTTTTCCAATAAAATTATCGTGATTGTGTTGCTCGCCGTTTTCCTCAGTGCGTGTATGCCCAAAGCGCCACAGCTACCTACGGATATTGGTGAATCGCCCGAAGATCAGCTTTTTGTCAAAGGCGAAAAGGCGCTCCAAGAGCAGGAATTCGACCAGGCCTTGAGCATATATAGTCAATATATTACGCAATATCCTCAAGGAGCGCATGTCGATCTGGCATTGAACCGAATGGGCTTTATCTATAAATCCCAAGGTGTCTACGATGCCTCGCAGGCATTTTATGAGCGTCTGATACGCGAGTTTCCAGAAAGTCGCTTCCGGGATGAGGCGCGTCTCGGGATTGTTGATCTGCATATCCTCGATGATAGACCGGCGGATGCCATTGATTTGGCCCAGCAGATGCTTTCCATGGATTTGAATCCCGATATTCGACGCCAGCTCTGGGAGCGTTTGACCCGGCAATATCAAGTAGCTGGATCTATTTCTGATTCAACGGCTTATGGGTATATGCTCTACCAGAGTGCATCGGAGCAGGACAAACCTTACTGGACCGAACAACTTAAACAGAGCATCGACCAACTCAATGCCCAGGACATTGAAATGCTCTGGGACCAGTTGGATGATAAACAAATCCGAAGTTTTTTGATGTATCGCTATGCGGTTCTACAGGTGGTGGCAGAGAATTATGATGATGCGCTTGAGTTGTTTTCGGCGTTTCAAGCGACGTATCCGGAGCACCCCAACGTCGTGGAAGCTGCCCAATTGGTTGAAATGCTTTATCAACGCCTGTCCTGTCGTCCACATACCATCGGTTGCCTGCTGCCGCTAAGCGGCGCTTACAAGCTTTACGGCCAGCGTGCGCTGTCGGGAATTGAACTCGCCCTGAGCCTGATGCAGACCGGTGAAGGATCCATCCCGTTGAAGTTGATCGTCAAAGACACCGCTTCGGAGGACAGCAGCGCCGTGCAGGCGGTCAGGGCCCTGGCCGAAGAACAGGTGGGGGTGATCATCGGCCCGATTATTACGGCTCCGGCCGCAGCCAGAGAGGCACAGCGGTTGAACATCCCAATGGTGACTTTCACGCAAAAACCTGGCGTCACCGCCATTGGAGACTATATTTTCCGACATTTCATTACCCCTCAAAGCCAGGTGAAAGCACTGGTGAACTACTTCGTTCAATACATCGGGCTTCGAGATTTTGCCATTATGTACCCCCAGGAAGTCTATGGCCGAACCTTCATGAGCTTGTTTTGGGATGAGGTTATCCGTCAAGGTGGGAAAGTTCGAGGGGTTGAAGCATATGAACCGCAGCAGACCGATTTTGCCGGGACCATTAAAAAACTGGTCGGTACCCATTATTCAATCCCCGATGATCTGCAGGTGCGAACGGTTGTGCAGGTTGAAGAAAATCCCTACTTTCAATCCCGGGGAGCCAAAAAAGGACGATTGGATCAAGTGCTTGCAGATCCGGTCACTCGTTTGACCGGGCTGTTTTTTCAAGATCCTGATCAAGATCGCATCAGAGGGCCGGCCCTCGGGAGGGCTCAAAAGCGTGAAGGGCGCAGGCCGGTCATTGACTTTGACGTATTGTTTATTCCGGATGCTCCCAAGACGGCAGGATTGATTCTTCCCCAACTGGCTTATTACGATGTCAAAGACATTTACCTGGCCGGCACCAATTTATGGCATTCGAATCAACTGATTGAAATGACGCACGCTTATGCACAAAATGCCGTGATTACGGATGGCTTTTTTGCAGACAGCGAGGACCCGGTTGTTCGCAATTTCGTAAATGCCTACCAAAATATTTACGAACGCCGTCCGGGCATTATCGAAGCCTTTGCCTTTGACACGGCCACAATGCTTTTCAATCTTGTGTCGCAATCGGATGCAACCCACCGGCATATCTTACGGGACAGCCTTCAACAGTTGTCACAGGTTGAAGGTGTTACCGGCCCGACGGCGTTTGAAATGAACGGCGAAGCGATTAAAACGCTGAGTCTGTTGCGACTCAAAGGCGGTCGGTTCCTTGAAATTTCACAACCATGAATTTGGGTTATCTGACATACCGGATGCTGACCACCGCAAGTGCCTCGGTGATTATTCCCCTGATTTGGCTGCATCATCGCAATCGTGGCGTAAATTTCGGTCGATTTTATCATCGGCTTGGTATCTACCCGGGCGAACTATGCGAAAATTCGTCCGGAAATCCTAAGATCTGGCTGCATGCCGTATCGGTGGGTGAAGTAGGCGTTGCGGCGGCAATAGGTGATATCTTGCTGCAACGCCGGCCCAACTGCCGCTTGATGATATCAACGACTCGAGAGCAGGGATATGCCCGCGCGCGCGCGCTGCTGGGTGATCGGGCGACCTGTTTTTTTGCCCCTCTGGATTTTGCAGGGGCCACGCGCAAGGCACTGCATGCCATCCGGCCGGATGTATTGGCTCTGCTTGAAACTGAAATCTGGCCGAATCTGATTGTCGGCGCACGCCGTCTGGGTGCACGAACCGCTATTGTAAATGGCCAGATTTCAGTTTCAAGCAGAGC
>JASFGJ010000288.1:0-6015 GCA_050123815.1 Desulfobacteraceae bacterium | reverse complement strand
CAGTTCGGGTTGAAACCATTGCCAGTCGCGATTTGCCCATTGTGGTCAACAGTGTGGGGAGGCTGGCTCCGAACCGGTCCGTGATCCTTTCGGCCCAGGTGTCGGGCATTTTAAAGCAGTATGATGCCGATGTGGGCTGTCGGGTGGATTCGGGCCGTTCGCTGGCAATGCTCGATACCACAGATTACGCCCTTGCTTTGCGTGAAGCCGAGGCCAACCTGGATGCCGCCAGGGTTCGGCGGTCAGCGGCAAAGAACACCTTTGAGCGCGCCGGTCGGCTTTTGCCTGAAAAGGCCATTACGCCGGAGCTTTTTGACAAGGCCGAAGCGGAATACAAGTCTGCAAAGGCCCAGGTGGCGCAACTGACAAACATGGTGGCCCTGGCCCGGCGACGGCTGGAAAAAACCGCGGTTTCAGCGCCCTTTGAAGGGTATGTGACCCAGCGATTTGTCGAACTGGGCCAGAATATCTCGGTGGGCGATCCGGTCATGCAGGTGGCGGACATGGAGACCATGCGGGTGAAAATCTACATCAATGAGCTGGATTACGTGCATCTGGACAAGGAAGACCCTGTGACGATCACCGTTGAAGCGTACTCCCAGTCGCCCATTACCGGTCGCGTGGACAAGATCGGCATCAAGGCCGATGCCCGCACCAACACGTTCGAAATCGAAATATTGGTGGACAATCCGGATTTCCGGTTAAAAGCCGGGCTGACGGCGCGCGTTGCCATCCAGACCGAAGTGATCCCCAATGCCGTCATGATCCCCCAAAACAGCGTCATTTTCAGGGAGCGCAGCAAAGAAGTTTTCGTCGTCGACGAGAATAAATTGGCCGTCGCTCGCAACGTAGTGCTGGGACGTGTGGACGGCTCCCACGTTCGCATTCTCGAAGGATTGAATCCCGGAGACAAGCTGGTGGTCGCCGGCGGGCAGTATCTCAAACCGGGTACCGAGGTGGTGGTGACGCAGTGAGATTTTTTCCGTTTGTTCTGAAACGATGGCTGATATTTGCATTGCTCGTGATTGCCTTGCCGGTTGTCGCGGGCACATTTGCCTATCGCTCGCTTCCCAAGGAAGGCGAGCCCGAGGTATCGGTTCCCGCCGCCATTGTGGTGACGATTTTTCCAGGGGCTTCCCCCAGCGAGATCGAAAGTCTGGTCACCACACCTCTGGAGGAAGAACTCAGCGATCTTAAAGATGTCAAAGAGATGCGCTCCACCTCTTCGGAAGGGGTATCGGTGGTCGCCATCGATTTTGAGGCGGAGGCCGACCTGGAGCGTTCGTTGCAGAAGGTGCGCGAAAAGGTCACCGATGCCGGAAAAGAACTTCCCGATGAAGCCGAAGACCCCCAGATCAACGAATTAAGTTTTTCGGATATTCCCATCATGATCGCGTCGGTGGTGGGCGACATCGATCCTGTCGTGCTGCGGCGGCTCACCGAAAAGGTCGCCGATGAAATCGAGCTGATGCCCGAAATATTGGCTGCGGACGTGGCCGGCGGGCTGGTGCGCGAAATCCAGATCTATCTGGATCCGCAGCGTTTGAACCAATACGGGTTGACCATTCTGGATGTCTATAACGCCGTCAAGCAGTCGGATATCAATGTCCCCGGCGGCCAGGTCAATGTGCAGGGGCGAAGATTGCTGCTGCGAACAATGACCGAGATCAAGAACGTGGCCGATTATGCCAGGGTGCCGTTAATTCGCCAGGGCGACCGGGTGGTCTTTCTGGGGGAAGTGGGGAAGGTCGTCGACGGGCACTCGGAAGAGGTCAGCTACTCGCGGATCAACGGTGTTGCCTCTGCTTCGATCGCTATCAAGAAACGCAACGGCGCCAATATTCTCGAAACCACCTACAAAGTGCGCGACAAGCTCAAGGAGCTGGAGAAATCGTTTCCGGCCGGCGTGCGGACCACCATCACGGCGGAGAAGGCCAAGTTCATTAAGCAGGGCTTCGACCAGATGAACAACTCGGCCGTGATCGGCCTGATTATCGTGATCGTTGTGCTTTACTTCGCCATGGGGCTGCGCAACTCGGTCATCACATCGCTGTCGATTCCGCTCTCTTTGCTGTTGACGTTTGTCTTTTTGAAAGTGTTCGGCCTGTCCAACAACGATATGGTCCGGTTCGCCCTGGTGCTGTGTATCGGCATGCTGGTGGACAACGCCATCATCGTGGTGGAAAACGTGTACCATCACTACCAGCTGGGCAAAAGCCGGGCCGACGCCGTGATCGACGGCACGGCGGAAATCGCCATGCCGGTGATATCGGCCACCTTAACCACCATGGCGGCTTTTTTGCCCATGCTGCTGATGACCGGCGTCATGGGCGAATACATGGGTTTTTTGCCCAAGACCGTGACCATCGCCCTGAGCGCCTCATTGGTGATCGCCCTGATCGCCAATCCGCTGATTCTGAGCATGCTGATGAAACGGACGGTCAAAGATGGGCAGATCGTCAAGCCCGAAGAGGATCTTCGGCAGCTGAAGAGACTTTTCGTGCGCGGCATCTCCTGGGCCCTGAACCACCGGGTTCTTGTCGTCTGTTTTATCTTTATCAGCCTGTTGGGCGCCCTCAGCCTGCTGGCCCTTAAACTGGTCAAGGTCGAGATGTTCCCGGATGCCGATTTCGACTATATCTACATCACCGTTGAGACGCCGAAAGGCACCGAAATCGATATCACCGACGCGGCAGCCAGACGGGTCGAGCAACTGGTGCATGAGCATGTCCCGGAGGCGGTTCAGGTGGTCTCGACCATCGGCCAGCGCGGTCAAAGCGCCTATGAGCTCTCATTTTCATCCGGTACCATCAGCCACTTTGCCGAGATCACCATCGAACTCACGGACGGCAAGGAGTTTGCGCGCGCCTCCCATCGGGAGATACAGGAACGCCTGCGCCCCCATCTTGAGACCATACCCGGCGCCGACATTCGCTATCGACCCATCCAATGGGGGCCGCCAACCGCCGCGCCTGTTTTGGTCAAGATTGTCGGCCCCGAACTCGATGTCCTGCGCTCCATCACCGCCGAGGCCAGACGCGTCATGGAGGGCATTGCTGGGGTTGTGGATGTCAAGGACGACTTTTCGGATGCGGCGCCCGAACTGCGCGTGCAGATCGACCGCGAAAAAGCGGCCGCCATGGGCATAGCACTGGAAGCCGTGGCCGTCAGCCTTCGCGGTGCAACCGCCGGTCTGGATATCCGCGAATTCCGGGATGAGCTGGACGTTTCAAAAAAGTATGATCTCAAGGTGCGCTTTTCTCCCGAATCCAGAACCAGCCCATCCATGCTGGACAATATCAAGGTGCGCTCCAACACCGGTGAACTGGTGCCGCTTTCCACCATTGCCGTATTTACGCAGGGAAAAGGGTTGAACAGCATCCGGCACTCCGATCGTCGCCGGATTGTTCGAATTTCCGCCAACAACCGGGGGCGGTCGGCGGTGGAGATCACCCAGGAACTGATTGGAAAACTCGATCAGATGGAACTGCCCGCCGGCTACATGTTCGACTATTCCGGTGAGTATGAAGAGACCGCCGAATCGTTTGAAAGCCTGGGGCTGGCCTATATTGTCGCGGCAATCCTGATCTTTACGCTGCTGGTCTCGCAATTCGATTCCCTGGCCCAGCCCTTTGCCATTCTGACCTCGCTGCCGCTCTCCATTGTCGGTGCCATGGTCGGTCTCTTTGTTACGGGCAACGATTTTTCCATCATGAGCTTTATCGGTCTGGTGGGGCTCAGCGGCATCGTGGTCAACGACTCCATTGTGCTGGTGGACTGTATCAACCGCATGCGGCGATCCGGACTCGATCTGTTTGAGGCCATTATCGCCGGTGGCCAGCAGCGTTTGCGGCCGATAATCTCCACCACCGTTTCCACGGTGGGCGGCATCATTACCCTGACCATTACCGACGAGTTGTGGGAAGGCTTGGGGGTTGTGATTATCTTCGGCATCTGTTTTGCCACGGTGCTGACGCTGATCGTGGTGCCGGTGATGTATTCGATCTTTGAAGGGATGCGCTATTCCATCATCTCCGCTTTCCGCGGTCCCCGCTGGCGTGAGGCGCCCCGGGGCACCAGCTACTTCTTCTCGCGGCGCCGGTATATGCGCATCATCGTTGGCCTGGTGATTGTCGTTCAAATGACGGTCCTGGCCGCAGGTCTCGGCTTGGCATTACCGGCCTTTATTCAAACCGTGACCCAAACGCCGTTTCAAGCCCCAAGCACGTTGAAGCTGGTTATCGAGATCACCGTTTTCGGATTGGAAGTGCTGCTCAAAACCATCGGCCTTTTGCTGGTGCTATTGATCCCCACCTGGGCAGGGTTGGTCTTTGTCATGGCAAAGCGCAGCCGTGAAGGCTATTTTGTGGATATCACCCCTGACGGCGTGTCCGTCGGTAGTCCCGCCGATCGGTTTTTTATTAAGCGCAAGGATATTACCAAGATTAAACCCTCCCGGTTTTTTCCGGCCATTCCTTCCATCAGTATTTACTGCGGCCGGAGGCGGGTGACCATCCGCAAGCTGGTTCCGGCGAGAGCCAATCCGGAGAAAAAACCATTGGCGGCCTGGCTGCGAAACACTGCGCCTCGCCGTTCGGAAGTACGCCAAGGCATGCTCGACCTTAAGCGAAGACTGGAATCGATGGTGGCCGGGGGGCAGAGCCTATAGCGAATACTTACGTCGCCAGTCGAGAAATGGTTTTCATTGCGTCGTCGCTGAACGGACGATTCAGCTGAAAGTGAATGGAGTACTCTTCCAGGGGATGGCTGTCAACACCCTGGACGACACCGGTCGTTGCGATGGTTTTGTTCTCCCCGTCGATAGTTAAGTTGAATTTGACACCCAGCGTTCGGCCGATGAGATTTCGCACCGCCTCTCGATTTTTAGAGTGGAAATAGAAAGGAAGTCCGCATTTGGAGATCTCCCAAAGCTCTGCGGTTATCGATCGATTCAGGGCCTTGGCGTTGTCTGTTTCGAGCAGTTGAAACCAGAACATTTTTTCAGTGAGAAAAAGAACGCGTTGGCCTCTTCTTCGGATAGCCTTTTAAAAAACAGTGCCCAGAGTTTGCGGTAATCGGGCGGCATGAGGCTGCTTTTCTCTTTTTCAATGGCCTCATTGACTGCGACAATGCCGGACAAAGCCATGCTGTCGACGTCATATAACCGGTCCCGGTAGGTTACCGATTTTTGAAAAAGGCCTTTTTCGCGCTTGCAACGGCCAGTTGATAGAGCAGTTCAACCGCTTTTCCGGTCTGGCCGCCCTCGATGTATTGATCAATATTCGCTTCGTGGGCAGATAAAGAAAGAACCATACGCAACTCCAAATTCCCCAACCAAGGACGTTGGTGTTGTCTTATTGATAATATTATCGGAACCTTATGCTGAAGACCTGAATTGTCTTTGACAAACCGCTTCTTTTGTACATGGAAAAACCTAAACAACGTACTGTTTTAACAGAATTTGCCGGCTCAACCGACAAGCTGGAATTAACCGGCAAAATCGCTTATAGGCTTATTGCTTCGGCTTCATTATCTCTTCCATCCACTGCGGATCATCCGTTCCGGATCATTGCCGCGGGTCACTCGATACGACTTCATGGCGGATATCAAAAACCGGGTCTCGTTTGTATTGAAAGGAGTAAGTTCCGTTGGCCCGGTTCGGGTAGACGATTTGTGCCACAAATCGTGGTTCAAATAAATAAAACAATTCTTTATTAATACTATGAGGATGATGACATGAAATATGTATGCTATGTTGTATGTTGCCGCTTTTTTAAAATGATTTCCTTCGCTGTAATTTGTCTGTTTTTAGTGGCCGGTTGCGGTTCCTCAGATAGTGAAAATACTCCGACTAGTGAATACCCTGCAGACTCTTGCGAAGTGCACGGTGACTGCAAAGATGGGGATCAATATACTGAGGATTGGTGTGAGGCTGGTGCGTGTACCTTCGCTCGAGTTAAATTCCGAGTGCTTGAGATTGCTTCGCGTTACGACTTTTTCAATACAATCTATATC
>JASFGJ010000287.1:0-6028 GCA_050123815.1 Desulfobacteraceae bacterium | reverse complement strand
CCCGTGTCGGGCTGGGGCTTGGCGTACGGGGTCCAGTCGTTGGCCACGTGCTCGTCCTTGCAGGCGATCTGGCAGCAGTAGCAGCCGTTGCACACGCTCAGGTCTATGGCAAATACTTTCATTTGTTGTCACCTTTCTCGATCCAGGCCTCAAACCGCAGCCCGGCGGCCGGATCGTACGGTCGATTGAATGCTTCGGGATAGTCCCTGCGCCACTGATCCCACTCCTGGCCGGAAACTTTCTCCACCTGCACCAGGTAACCGCTGGTGGCCTGGCCGACGCAGTTTTTCGAGGTTATACCGGCAGGCGAGATGGTGTTGATGGCGCCGCCGCGCTCGATCTCTCCGGTCTTGATGGGATCGTGGCGGGCGCCGTGGTCCACATACACCACACCGGGCCGCAGGCGTTCGGTCACATAGGCACCGACCAGTACGATCCCCCGTTCGTTGAACACCTTGACCACATCACCGCTCTTGATGCCCCGCTTTTCCGCTTCCGAAGTGTGGATCCACAACGGTTCGTACTTGTAGCCGTCCGGTCCGGTCACTTTGCAGGTGGGCGCCTCTCGGGTCCAGGTGATGTCGTCGCACTGGGAGTGCACCCGCCAGCGACCGTGGTTGGACATGAGCAATAGCGGAAACATCTTGGCCCGATGGCTGGAAAGCCGCTCATCGTGCATGGCGCTTTTCTCGACCCACTTGGGTATGGGGGGCCGCTCATCGTCATCCGGAAAGTGTTTGGCCAATGCTTCGGAGTAGAATTCCAGCTTGCCGCTGTCGGTGGGCAGCTTATTGGTTTCGGGATCTTCATAGAACTTTCGGAAACCCGGCGGATCGTTTTTCCAATCTTCAGCCGTGTTGTAAATCCAATATCTCTTTTCCGTGAGCTGCTCCCAACTGACCAGCTTTTCGCCACCCATGTAGCCCCACACCTTTTTCTGCATATCGGGAATCGACAAGCCTTCGGTCAGGGTCTGGTCGAGTTCGAAATGCTTGGCCACCTCCACCACCGCTTCGAAGTCGCTTTTGGACTCACCGACGGGCTCGATGGCCTTGTCGGCGAGCATGATGTTGGGCTGCTGGGTGCCCTGGCGGATGTTTGTGATAATATCGTCCACCTCCATATAGGTATTGATGGGCAGGATCACGTCGGCATAGAGGCAGTCATTCTCCAGCCAGGGGTGCTGGGCCACGATGAATTCGATCTTGGGATTGCGCATGGCCAGCTCGGTTTCATTGCCGCCGTTCCAGCACGTGATCCGGCAGGGGGTGTCGCTCCACATCATATGGATCTCGCTGCCGCCCTCTTCTTTGGCAATGGGATAGGTGTACTCGTTGAACTGATCCATTACCAGGGCTTCGATGGCGCCGGTGCCGTGGAAGGTGATGGGCTCGTCGGACTCGATGGCCTTGTGCACCAGGGTCTTGGGCAACACCTGCTGCTGCCAGGCCGTTACCGAGGACATGACCGGAATCGACAGTCGCTCTTCGATCTCCGGATTCCAGAAAAAGGTGCCCGCCAGCCCCTCTTTGCGCGGCATTCCGAAATAGGTCAACTGATGGTGATGGACGCCGGGGCCGCCCAGCCCCTGCATGCCCAGCATGATCACTTCCAGACGCCCGGCCTCATGAGAGTAAGGGCCGCGAACGAAACCGCCTCCGAAGTAGTGGGCAATCGACGTGGTTTTGTCGGCAAACTCGCGCGCCAGGGCCTTGATGGTCCACTCCGGCACCCCGCACTTTTTTGAAGCCCAGGCCGGCGTTTTGGGCACGCCGTCGTCCTCGCCCAGCACGTATTGCGCAAACCTGTTCATCCCGACGACATGGGTCTTGACATACGCCTTGTCATACAGATCTTCGGTGATCCACACGTAGGTGATGGCCAGTTGCAGCGCCACGTCGGTGTTGGGCAGCACCGGGATCCACTTGTCGGCGTGCACCGCGGCCCCATAGTTCAGGTCCGGGCAGATGTAAACCTGTTTGATGCCGACTTCCGCCCAGAAATAGCACAGCCGGCTGGCGAACTGGCCCGTGAAGCCCCAGGGGGTCGTCTCGGGATCGCAGCCCCAGAAAAGCACCATCTCGGCATGCTCGGTGGTGTCATTGACGATGTTGGCCGCCGGCCACATGTTGCCCTGCACCCCCTGCCCCCAGACATGCTTGGCGCCCCAGTACCAGCCTTCCCAACTATCCGGGTTGCGCACCTGGATCGTGAATCCGCCCAGGTGATCGAGCAGCGTACCGGAGTGGCCGTGGGGCGTGTTGATGGTCTTGCACTCGCCGTGGCCGTCACCTTGCATCAAAATGGCATGATACCCATAGGTGTCGATGATGCGTCGGATTTCATCCGCAATGATCTGGGTGGCCTCATCCCAGGAGATGCGGACATACTTGCTCTTACCCCGGTTATGGGTATTGCGCTCGCCTTTGGGGTCCCAGTCCACGCGCTTGAGCGGATACTTGATGCGATTGGGGGAGTAGACGCGTTTTTTATAGGACAACGAAAACGGACCCGGCAGCGACTTCCAAGCCGGTTCAATGGTCTTACCGTCGCGCTCCATGGTCCACTGCCGGACATCCTCCTGTTTGTACTTCCAGCCGTAGCGCATGGGCCGGACCCGGACGATTCTGCCATTTTTGACATCGACCATGCCCTCGGCGCCGCCGCCGAAGAATCCACCGAGGCCCAGAGACCTCATCACTGTTTTGTCTTTAAGTTTTAGTTTTGCCATCCTGGGGCTACCTCCTTCACCAAAAGTTGATGGTGCATAACAGTCGGTAAAACCCATCACCGTCTTCAGTTGAAAAACGGATGGGCATCAACATGTTTGGAATCTGAAGCCATAGATGCTTGGGCATTGGGCCTACTGTCGGTTCAGAAAAATATTCGTTACAAGTAGTCAACACCCATCAGCGCAAGGAGTTGATGAGTGAGCAAGGGTGCCGGAACTGAAAAGTGATCGCAAAAATGTATTACATTTATAAAAACGAAACTTGCCCAAAGTCAAGCATTTTTACATGCAATTTATCCAACATCACAACTTTTCTTATTTCGACTGGCGATGCTCGAAAATCACCCAATTTTTATGCAGACACCTTATAAAATAAGTGCTATAGGAACATTAAGGCGCATTTTTACACACAGCCCGGGATCGTTGTATTGCATAATCCACACGCATTTACATGTAATCTTGCATAATTAAAAGGCTTTACAGCACCTTACCCGGAAATGTTGACTGCCTATTGGGTGCCTATTCGCATTTATCGCTGCCGAGGATGTAAGGTCATTGAAAAGATTTGCCAAAATCAAAAAAGAACAAAACCTGTATCAAGAGGTCATGAAAGCCATCAAGGCCGCTATCCTGTCCGGTACCTATCCCAGCGGCTCCCCCCTGCCCAGCGAAACGGAATTGGCCCGACAGTTCGAAGTCAGCCGACCGGTGATCCGGGAAGCCCTGCGCGCCCTGCAGTCCAGCGGTTTTGTTGACATCAAGCGCGGCACCAAAGGCGGCACCTTTGTTCGGGATTTGACCCGCCTGCCGTTGTTTGACGATCTGGACAGCTTTATTCTGCACCGCCATTTCCGGGTGGATCATCTCGCACAGGTAAGGCTCTTTCTGGAACCCGAAGTCAGTCGTCTGGCCGCCGCCAATGCCACTCACACCGATATTCAGGCCATGAAAGACCTGGTCAATGCCTATACAGATATCGTCGACCCGGACGAGAAAGATCGGCTTTACTGCCGTTTTCACCGACTGGTGGGCCGCTCTTGCGGCAATCCGATCTTTGCGCTGCTCATGGAGAGCATCATGGATTTCACACTAGGCTTTATCCGCACCATTAAACCGGTGACCACCCTTATTCATCACGATCACGACCACGACGAAATTATCGACGCCATCGAAGGCCGCGACCCACAGGAGGCGGCGAGGGTATCCACGCGGCATGCGGCCCATGTTCTGGAAGAGATGCTGAAACTTGAAAAAATCTATTTTGAACTGCTGCAGGACGGCAACAACCACCCGGGAGGCACACCTATCCCGGCCTTATTATCCGGACGGATTCAATAAACCGCAAACCGCTTGCCACAAAACGCAACGCGGCCACCAATTATGACGTGACAGTGCAGCGCCTTCTGCCCGTATTGCTCAATATATTCCAATCTGTTTGAACCCTTTATTGACACACATTTAACGTCTCGATATATTTTCCGCTTTAGAAAGTTAACTGATGTTTTTTAATTCAGAACTGAGCCAATTTATTATAGCCGATACAATTATCAAAGGGAAGTGATGACGCAATTAAATAAGCAGCCGTATGAGGTTTCCACATCAGAACCTAAACCATGTTTTATATTAGGTATTCTCAAAAGAAGCGGGACAAATTACATTTACCGGCTCTTGAGGGAACATCCTGATTGTATTGGTCCCGGCCCAATATGGGAAGATTATTTCGTGCACTTTTCTGATGCGCTAAGGCAATTTGCCAATAATGTTTATTCCTATTGGAGCCCAAGATGGGAAGTGGCGAAAAGAATTGGCCCACAGGAAAAGCTTATGCGCTTTTTGGGAGATGCTATTTGCAGATTCCTTAAACTCCAGCTTGCTGTCAATAAACTGAATGAAAATGAGTCGAAGATACTCTTGACAAAAGCACCAAGTGTTCGTGGATCCGACTATTTTTTCGATTTTTTCCCGGACTGCTACCTGATAGTAATCATAAGAGACGGACGTGCAGTAGTCGAATCAGGTGTAAGATCATTCGGCTGGAATTATGAACAAACTATGCAGAGATGGAAGGCCGGTGCACAGACAATTTTGCGCTTAAAAGAAAAATGCAAAAACAGCAACCATAAACTCTTAATTATAAGATATGAAGATCTTTTTCTAGATGAAAAAAAGGAACTTTTAAAAATATTTGATGTTCTTGGATTAGATCCGGAAAAGTACAGCTTCGAATCGACAGCATCTTTAGGGGTAACAGGATCAAGTGACATCCGGAAGCAAAATGATTCTGTACACTGGCAGGTTACAAAGAAAGCAAAAGACTTCGATCCACTATCGCGATTTAAGAATTGGGACAAAAAAAGACACGAACGTTTCAATTGGATTGCAGGATCTCTTATGGCTGAGTTTGGGTATGATATTAAGCAGGTTACCTCCAATCGCTTTCTTTATGTTGCTAGAAATTGGCTGATGGACATAAAAGGGATATTTAAAAAAACCCTTAAGCGGTATATCCGATAGCTCAACGGGCGATACGCGATGCAATACACTTTGAAAGCAACACGGTCTTTAACGCCCCTTTTAAGCTATTGACACGTCGCAACACTGGGATAGATTTTCATCGCCGAAATGTATCGGCCTATTCATGAAATTTACTGTGTATTTTTGTGCCCATACTGAACAGATCTTCAAAATAGCGCTTGTTTTGCAAAGATAAAAATCCCAGACTTATAAATTGAATAGCGACCATTAGACAAAACCCGCCAACGATAAAGGAGTGTGGCGACTGGGCCATCGCTGCGGCAATTGATTCGGAAATTGGTAAAGACAGATTTTCCGGTGGCGCGCTTAAGAGTAAATAGTTGTTTACGGTATGGTAAAACGCCCAAAAAATTGCATACAAAGAAAGAGATAGTAGAACCCAGCCGGGAATGAAGAAAAACATAAAGGGACGCAGAATAAAACCAGCCAGCACATTCAGGGCAATGGCTCGTGTAATTCGCATGCTGGACGAACGATTCGAACCTTCGGTTTTTGTGAAGTGCCAATTTAAATGAGCCGGGATTTCAACTATTCGGGCTCTCAATATTGATGCCTTATAGATAATTTCGCAATGAATATCAACGTCGACGGCTCCTAAAACCAGTGTGGATAGAAATTTCCGTTCATAAGCGCGGACCATGCCTGTCAGTGTCTTAGGCCTCTCACCGCGCGTTCTAACGAAAAAAGAGAGAAACCGGTTCGCCCATTTACTGAAAAATTTCCGGCGCCACGGTACATTTGATACTTTTCCGCCTTTCATAT
>JASFGJ010000286.1:0-6028 GCA_050123815.1 Desulfobacteraceae bacterium | reverse complement strand
GAGGGCGCACCTTACATGACCGGCAGCGTGATACGGCTGGACGGGGGGTATGTGCTGGGCGGGGAGGCGGTCGCCCCGATGCCGGAGGGGGTGGAGTAAT
Source organism: Desulfobacteraceae bacterium (assembly GCA_050123815.1). GTDB lineage: Bacteria > Desulfobacterota > Desulfobacteria > Desulfobacterales > Desulfosarcinaceae > JARRKU01. The sequence continues at coordinate 5,928 of JASFGJ010000286.1, read as the reverse complement.
CGAGCGCTAAGTTATTATTATATTGCACGCGCACGAATGAAAAGCGCATGGGCTGCAACAAGCTGCCGAACCTTGAACAATGCCCCCTTGCGCTGCACACGGGGTTGCTATATGTAAATAGATCGCCATATTGAAGCCGGTTCGCTTCATCTCAACGATGAGCCTCGAACCCTGAACATTGAACCCTGAACATTGAACTATTTTTCCCATGGCCTACAGCTACGAACTTAAATTCACCGTCCCGTTCCACGATCTGGATCCCATGCGCATCGTCTGGCACGGCAACTATCTGAAATACTTCGACCAGGTCCGGTTTGCGTTGTTCGACCGCGCCGGGGTCAATATGTATCAGTATATGCTCGATAAGAACTATGTTTTTCCCATCACCAAAACGTCCACCAAGCATATCGCACCGCTGCAGCCCAACGATGAGTTTATCTGCAAGGCCACGGTGGTGGAAGCGCGGTATAAAATCAGCATGGAATTTGAAATCCGGCGTCTGTCCGACGGCGTCATCTGCACCCGGGGCACCAGCGACCAGGTGGCGGTAACCATGCCGGATATGGAACTCGAGCTGGAGATCCCCAACGATATCCGGACCGCATTGGGATTCGACTGATGGACAAGAGGTTAAGCGACGCTTTTGCCACGGGCTATGAGCGGCTCTCCGCATGGTCCGATTTACTGGACGACATCAATCTGTTTCCGGTGGCGGATTCGGACACCGGACGTAACCTGCGCATCAGCCTGGCGGCATTGCGAAATGCCGGTCGCAGTCAAACCGCAGAGCAACTGCTTCTGACGGCAACCGGGAATTCCGGCAACATTGCCGCGGCTTTTTTTTCGAAATTCGTCACGATCCAGTCCGAAACCGAGATCGGGGCGGCCGCCGAAACCGGACGGCAGGCGGCATGGAAAGCGCTGCTGGACCCCAAGCCCGGCACCATGCTGACGCTGTTCGATTCCCTGTGCGAAGCGCTGGCCGACGCACCGCAGCTTCACACCAAAGATGCGGCAAACGATGTGCTGCATCGGCTGAAAGCGGCGGTTCTATCCACCGCGCAGATTCTGCCGACATTGAAACAGGCGGGGGTTGTCGATGCGGGCGCACTGGGATTGTTTCTCTTTTTCGAAGGCTTTGTCAAACACCTTGCCGCCCTGGCCGAGACCTTTCACTCCCCCACGGAGCTGTTCGGCAACGCCCTGGTCATCAACGGCGCCGCCGAATCCGAACCGGACGACAGGTATTGCATCGACACCGTGCTGCGGATTGACGGCGGCACGGAAGCGTCGCTTGAACGCATCGCCGCGTTGGGAGACAGCGTGGTGGCCCTGCCCGACCGGAACCTGTTGAAAATTCACTTTCACACGGACAGTGGCGAGAGCGCCAAACAAACGTTGGCCGATCTGGGAACCGTGGTTCGCTGGAATCAGGAGAAGATTGAAGTCACCGACGCCGACCACCGCATACCGGTCAAGGATTCGGCCGAAATACACATCGCCACGGATGCGGCCGGTTCGTTGACCCGCAAGGCGGCGCAGGACCTGGGTGTCACCTTGCTGGACAGCTACCTGATCATCGGCGACCGGCACGTGCCCGAGACCCTGGTCGAGCCGGAAGAGCTGTACGACGCCATGCGCCGGGGTGTCCGGGTAACCACGGCACAGGCCTCCACTTTCGAGCGGCATCAGTGTTACCAAAGCCTGGTCAACCGTCACCAGCGCACCCTCTATCTGTGCGTGGGCTCGGTCTATACCGGAAACTTTAAGATCGCCCGGCAATGGAGCGACACCCATGCCGCCAACGGCCGCATGGTGGTTGTCGACAGCACGGCCGCATCGGGCAGACTGGCCCTGATCGCCACAGCGCTGGCCCGGTCCCGCAATGCGGGCCGCCCGGCCGAGCGGTTGCTGGACGATGCACAGGAGCTGATCGAGCGGTGCGACGAACTGGTGTTTCTGGATCAGCTCAAGTACTTGGCGGCCGGCGGACGAATTTCCAAAACACGCGGTTTTTTCGGCGATCTGATGAAATTCAAACCGGTGATCAGCCCGAGAGCCCAAGGTGCGGAAAAAGTCGGCATCGTTAAAAACCGGCAGGAGCAACTGCGCTTTGCTTTGCAACATATGCAGCCGCTCCTTGACCTCAAACGATCCGCCACCATATTACTGCAGCACACCGACAATCGCGACTGGGTCGAATCCGAAGCCGCAGATACAATCGCAGCGAAATTTCCGAACGCAGAGATCTCCATCGGTCCCATGTCGCTGACATCCGGCGCCCATATGGGACCGGGCACATGGGCCGCTGCCTTTTTGCCGGAAACGGCGATTGACGACCGGGCCTGAGTTTAAGGGAATCCATGCACGAAACCATGACAGAAAAGGCGCCGACAGCACCCCATGCCAAAGCGGCCGACCGGTTTTCGGTGGTCATTCCGGTTTACAACCACGGCCGCACCGTGGCCGATGTGGCGCGACGGGCCCGCGAATGGAACCTGCCGGTTTTCGTGGTGGATGATGGCTCAACAGACGACAGCTACGACAACGTCAAATCGATCCGGGACATCGAAATTCTGCGGCATCCCCAAAACAAGGGTAAAGGCGCCGCCTTGATCTATGCGATGACCGAAGCGGCCGGCGTCGCGGACTGGGCTATCTGTCTGGATGCCGACGGCCAGCACGACCCCACGCAGATCGGCGTATTTATCTCGGCGGCTGCCGGCGGCAAGCGGGATATCGTGGTGGGCAAACGCAGCGGCATGGAGACAGCGCCCTGGACAAGCCGCTTCGGGCGTAAATTCTCAAACTTCTGGGTGCGGGCATCGGGAGGGCCGCCGATCACCGATACCCAAAGCGGCTTCCGGATGTACCCCCTGCCGGAAGTGCTCCGCCTCAAAACCCGCGCCCGACGGTATCAATATGAAGTGGAAGTACTGGCAAAGGCGCGCTGGGCGGGTATCGGCACGGTTGAAGTCCCCATTCACGCGACGTACGACCCGCAGGTGCCTCGAATATCCCATTTCAAACCCTGGCACGATTTCTGGCGCAATGCAGGCACGTTCAGCCGCTTGATCTTCCGCCGGATCTTTTCGCCCAGGCTGTGGTTTCTCACCGGATAGACGGCAACCATGCAAGCGCTATTCTACAAAAGCCTGATCCTCGGTTCGAAGCTTTTCGGAAACTGGCTCTTTCGGCTAACGGCCGGCATGGTCGCCGGTGGCTATTTCATCTTCAGCCCCCGGCGCAGGGCCGTCGGCCGGAATTTTTACGGGGCACTCTATCCCATTAAAAGCCACCAGCAGCTCAACTATTGCACCTTCAGGCAATTTCAGCGCTTTACCCATCTCTTTCTGGATCGCCACCTGCAGCGCGAAAACGACCCCCTGCGCTACACCTTCGAAGGGCTCGATTACATCATCGAGGCCCAACGCCGCGAAGCAGGCGCCATCCTGTTAATGTCTCACATGGGAAACTGGGAAGTGGCGGCCCATGCCCTGAAAAAGCGTTTGACCGACATGCGCCTGATGCTGCTGATGGGCATCCGTCAGAAGGAGGCCATCCAGAAAATGCAGAAAGCGTCGATTCAAAGCGACGGCATCACCATTGTCGGCATCGACAAAGAGGGCGGGTCACCCTTTGACATCGTCGAGGCGGTCCACTTCCTGCGAAGCGGGGGGCTGCTCTCCATGGCCGGTGACGTCGTGTGGCGCGAGGACCAGCGCACCATTAAGGCCACCCTGCTGGGCCACCAGGTCCAATTGCCCGATGCCCCCTACTCCCTGGCCCTGGCCACCGGCGCCCCCATCATCGTCTTTTTCGCCTTCCGCACCGATGGGGGCCGCTACTACATCCGCGCCCATGAACCGATCCACGTTCACGCCGCCTCCCGCGCCGAGCGCCCCGCCGCCATCCAGCAGGCCGCCCAGACCTACGTCAACCACATGCAGGGCGCACTGCGCCAACACCCCTTCGAATGGTTCCACTTTGACGAGTTTTTGGGACCAAAAGTTTAATCCTTTGAAATATATTTTCTCTTGTAGTATGACGAAGAGCTACAATTGATATCGTGCTAAAGGACACTGAATCGATGACTAAAGCGGAAATCAAAACGGCAATTTTGGAAATCTTTGAAGAACAATTCGAAATCAGCAACCCTTCCCCTGATGATGATTTAAGGGAAGCCTACGAATTTGACAGCATCGATGCCATTGAATTGCTGAGAGAAATCGAAGTCCTGTTAAAGCGGCAGCTTTCCCGACCTGAAAAAGTGGCGGCCATGGATATCCGCACCATCAATCAGATTGTGGAATATGTTGAAAATCTGGCCATGCAAGGAGCGGAATCCGCGTAGCTGGCGTATCATCATCCCTATAGGCTTAAGGATAATTCATTTGGCAAGGATAGCGCAAAAAAGCTGTAGTGTCACATCTCAACGACCGATTACGCAGCCCAAATTAATTATCCTTATGCCTATATCAGCATCGGCCCTCAACTAAGGTTCAATCCCAATGGAAAGACGCGTTGTCATTACAAGCTGTGCCGCCATCTCGCCCATCGGCTGCACCCGCGACCAAATGGTTAAAAATCTGATCGAGGGTGTGTCCGGTGTCAGCCCCATGAAAGACGATGAGCTGCTTACCGAGCACATCCACTCCGGCGTGTTCGGAACGGTGGATTACCCCATCGAATTCAACTTCAAACGCCGGGACCGCAAGACCATGGGACCGGTTGCTTATTACGCGTGCCACGTGGCCGATGAAACATTGAAAAACTCCGGCCTGACCGACGAGTTCATCCGATCCGGGCGGCTGGGTGTGGCTTTCGGCTCCACCCACGGCAGCCCGACGGTACAGCGGGACATCTACCGCACCTTTTTCAGCGATGAGAGCACCAAGCTCAACAATGTGGGAGCCGTGGACTATCTCAAATCGATGGTCCACACCACCGCCGTCAATATCACCAAGATGTTCGGCATCACCGGTCGGGTGATCTCCTCATCCACCGCCTGCACCACCAGCAGCCAGTCCATCGGCTTCGGATACGAGGCCGTTAAATACGGGCTTCAGGATGCCATGCTGTGCGGCGGGGCGGATGAATACGACACCACGACGGTGGCGGTATTCGACAACTTGCTGGCGTGCTCCACCGCCTATAACGAGACTCCGCACAAAACCCCCCGTCCCTTCGATCAGGATCGGGACGGATTGGTGGTGGGTGAAGGCGCCGGTGCCGTGCTGCTGGAATCGTACGACTACGCCAAAAAACGCGGTGCCAATATTCTGGCCGAAGTGGTTGGTTTTGCCTGCGCCAACAACGGCGGCGACTTGATTCTTCCCAATATCGACGGCATCAGCCAGACCATCAACACCGGCCTGGAAAGTGCCAATTTGAATCCGGAGCAAGTGGACTTTATCAGCGCCCATGCCACCGCCACCAAGATGGGCGATGTCATGGAAGCCCAGGCCATCGCCAAGATATTCGGCGACGGACCGGCCGTGTCCGGGCTGAAGAGCTACATGGGCCATACCATGGGATCGTGCGGCGCCATCGAAACCATTTTAACGCTTTACATGATGGCCGACGGCTTTATCGCTCCGACACTGAACCTGGAAAACATCGATCCCCGCTGCAGCGACATCCGCCATGCCACACAGTTGCTTGAAAAACCAATCCATATTGCAGCCATCCAAAATTTTGCCTTCGGAGGAGTGAACACTATTTTATTTTTAAAAAAGCCTGACGGATAATGGATACCCGGGCCCCAACCAATACCGCCTCATCAAACGGTTTGCTACGCTGGGCACGACGCACCAAAGAGATCGTGATGACCTTGTGTCTGTGGTGCTACTTTCTGGGGGCCTTTTGGTCGGTGTTTTTGCTGTTCTATCTGGGGGCTCTGATCTTCTGCCGCAACCGGCGCAAGGC
>JASFGJ010000285.1:0-6030 GCA_050123815.1 Desulfobacteraceae bacterium | reverse complement strand
CAATTTGTTGCGGTACTGATAATCAAGATCAAGATCGTTTTGAAAGGAATAGTGAATGAGTGTCTTTATTACCGACATGGCGATATTTGTGCCAAATGAACCGGTAAACAATGATGACATTGAAAATGTGCTGGGCAAAATAGACAATGTGCCCTCGAGAGCCAAGCGGGTGGTACTAAAAAATAACGGTATAAAAACACGCTATTACGCCATCGATCGCAACACCGGCAACATGACGCACACCAATGCCCAACTCGCGGCCGAAGCGGTCAGGGGGTTAAATCCCCACGATGCCTACGCCCCTGAAGACATTGAGTGTTTATGCTGTGGCACAACCAGCCCGGACCTGCTCTTTCCCGGTCATGCACTGATGGTACAAGGGGAGTTGGGGTTGTCGCCGCTGGAAGCGGTAACCACCGCCGGCATCTGCATCTCGGGGATGCTTGCGTTAAAATATGCCTTTATGAATATCGCTACCGGTATGTCACAGAATGCGGTGGCTGTCGGCTCCGAATTGGCGTCGTCATTTATGCGGGCCAAATTTTTTGCCGGCCGAAACGGGACGCCTCACAACATCGAAAAAAAACCGATTCTGGGCTTTGATTCCGATTTTCTCAGATGGATGCTATCCGACGGCGCAGGTGCCGCCTATTTGACCAATGCCCCGAAATCGGACGGCATTGCGCTGCGCATCGACTGGATCGACTATCTGGCCTTTGCCGGTGAAATTGAGACATGCATGTATGGCGGCGGGGTCAAAGGCAATAACGGACACGTCGCCGGTTGGCGCCAGATGGAGGCCATCGATCCGGCGGAGGAGAAACACCTCATGGCGGTCAAGCAGGACATTCGATTGCTGGACCACAACATTGTGCAGACCTTTGAACGGTGTTTGAAAGCCAGCATAACGAAACACCGAATGACACCCGAGGCCATCGACTGGTTCTTGCCGCACTATTCGTCCGCCTACTTTCGAGACAAATTTTTTACGGGGCTGCAGAACATCGATTTTGAAATACCCTATGACAAGTGGTATACTAATTTGCCGACAATGGGCAACACCGGCAGCGCCGCAATCTATATCATTCTTGCCGATTTGATGCGCTCCGGCCGTCTGGAAAAGGACCAGCGGCTGCTGTGCTTTATCCCTGAAAGCGGCAGATTCGCCCATTGTTTCATGCACTTGACAGTGGTCTGAAAAACGCTGAGCACACCGGTGACAATGCAACCACCCGTCTTGCGGGTGGTTTTCAATTGTTGCCGGCGGCTGTTTTGATAGACGTTCAGAGAATGTTTTTGGCAAGGCCAGAGGGAGGAAGCTGTATTCCGAATACCGCGACGACCGATAACGCCGTCCAAAAACATTCTCTGAATGTCTGGTGGAGGATGCCATGAAGCTATCCGAAGTACCCCAGGACAGGGGAATGATCGACGAAGACCGACTCAAGGAGGTGTGCTACGCCGTTGATGAGGACGGATCGCTCGTTCTGGCGGAAAGTGCCGGATGGGAGCCCAAAAACATCGCCAATGATCAAGCGTGGGATTTGATCAATGAGCAGGTAAAAGAGACGTTGGAAAAAATAAAATCCGGCAAACTCAGCCCGCTGGCGTATCATATGGTGCGCAACCAGATGGGGCTGGGCCTGCTGGCAAAATATGCCGGTTTCAACCGCCTGCGCGTCTGGCGCCACTTGAAACCTTCCGGATTCAAACGGCTGAAACGGCAGCAGCTGAAACGCTATGCCAAGATTTTCGGTATCGATGTCGCGAATCTGGCCAAGATCCCCGAAAATGACGTTTAGGCACAGAGGAAACAACCACCTCCAAAGGGGCTGCAGCAACTATCAACCTCAATCACTGAAGGCAACATGATCGAACTCGACTTTACCCATCACCAATCAGCCCATTGCGAAAGCGGTGTCACCGCCAATCTGCTGCTGCACAACGGATTGAACGTCAGCGAAGCCCTGGCATTCGGAATCGGCTCGGGGTTGTTTTTTGCGTACCTTCCCTTTATCAAAGTCAACAAACTGCCGTTGACAACCTATCGCTGCGAATTGGGAGGCATTTTGAAACGGGCGGCCAAACGGCTCGGATGCTGTATCCGTTGGCAACGTTTCAAGGATCCGGACAAAGCCATGGCGGCACTGGACGAAAGCCTGGAGAGAGGCATTCCCGTGGGATGCCGCACTGGCGCCTACTGGCTGCCCTACTTCCCTCCGGCATTTCGGTTCCACTTCAATATGCACAATCTGGTGGTATATGGAAAAAACGGGACGGACTACCTGATCAGCGATCCGGTATTTCCAGACCCGGTGCGCTGCAACAGGGACGATCTGATCAAGGCCAGATTCGCCAAGGGGCCTTTATCACCAAAAGGCAGCATGTATATTATGGATAGCGTTCCGGATTCCGCAGATTTTTCCAAAGCCGTGCGCGACGGTATCAAAGAGGTATGCCGCCGCATGCTATACACCCCGGGACCGGTCATCGGTATCAGCGGCATTCGCTTTCTGGCCAACCAGGTCGAAAAATGGCCGAAAAAGCTTGGCAAACGCCGCGCAACGCATTATGTGGGACAATTGATCCGCATGCAGGAAGAGATCGGGACCGGCGGCGGCGGATTCAGGTTCATGTATGCCGCTTTTCTTCAGGAAGCCGGCCGAATCCTGGAAAAACCGGGGCTGGCCGACATCTCCAAAACCATGACCGATACAGGCGACCTGTGGCGAAAATTGGCGGTCGTCGGTGCAAGGATCTGCAAAGGCCGGGCCGCGAAACATGACACATACACGGAAATCGCCGAACTTTTGCGCACCTGTGCCGCTCAGGAAAAGCAGATATATAAAGATTTGATGCAAACGCTTAAGTCATAAGACACGGACCATGTCCTTAAAACAAAAACTTAAAGAGCTGCTGGTTCAAGAGCTGAATATAGAAGAGCTGACGCCCGAACAGATTGAAGACGATGATCTGCTGTTCGGCGACAAACTCGGTCTGGATTCCATTGATGCGGTAGAGATTGTCTTTTTCGTCGAGCAGCATTTCGGAATTGCCATGAAAGACATGAAGGAGGCCCGCCCGGCCTTGCAATCGGTTGAGACCCTGGCCGCCTTTATCGAGGCCCGTAGCGCATCATGAAACGCATGCCCCCCGTCGCCGTTGTCGGCATGGGCTGCATCTGTGCCGCAGGCGCAACCATAGATCCCTGCATGGAATCGTTGTTTGCCGGGCACAGAAACCCGCAATTGCCGTCCCGCTTTACGATTCCCAAAGGATTTACGTATCCGGTATTTGAAGTCCCCGATACGTTTATCAGATCGGGCGGGCCCGGCTCGGCAACCCAGCGCACATCGCTGTTGGCGCAATGCGCCACTGAAGAGGCGCTGGCGGATGCCGGACTGACATCGGATGATCTGGCGACAGTCAAAACCGGCATTTGCATTGGCACCAACGTCGGCGGTTCCCTGGGAAACGAAACGCTCTTTGCAGACATGCAGCAAAACGACACCACGCACATCATGCCCGCGGATCGGTTTGCCATGAGCAATCCCACCGCTCATTTGATGGACCGATATGGTTTAAACGGCCCCTTTCAAACCGTGGTCAATGCCTGCTCGGCCGGCAATGACGCGATCGGCATTGCCGCCGGCTGGATCGATGCCGGCTGGTGCGATCTGGTATTGGCCGGCGGCGCAGATGAGATGTACCAGGTGACTTATGTGGGCTTCAAGTCCCTGTTCATCAACTCGGACGCCCCCTGCCAGCCTTTCGATCGACACCGCAAAGGTCTCAATCTGGGCGAGGGCGCTGCGGTTATGCTGCTGGCCTCGACGCGACTGTGTGAGGCCATCGACTTGACACCTCGCGGATATGTGCTCGGGTATGGCGCCGCTGCCGATGCCCATCATTTCACGCATCCGCTTGCCGACGGCGCTGGATTGCGAGCGGCCATCCGTGATGCCATTCAACAAAGCGGCATATCAACGGACGATGTGGCTTTTATCAATGCCCACGGCACCGGTACCCACGGCAATGACAAAGTGGAGTCCACGGTCCTGACCGATCTCTTTCCGCAACGCCCCTTTCTATCGACCAAAGGATATACCGGGCATACCCTCGGCGCGGCCGGTCCCGTTGAGGCGGTCTTCACCCTGGCCTGCCTGCAGCACCGGCAAATCCCTAAAACCATTGGATTCGAAACCCCCGATCCGGAACTGCCGGCGACGCCGACAACGCGAAACCAGTCGATCACCGGCTCCGTGGCTGTGTCGGAAACCCTGGGTTTCGGCGGCAGCAATTCCGTGCTGATATTGGGTAAAGGAGACCGCCCATCGTGAAGGCGCAGATTCGAGGCATAGGAGCGGTCGGCGGATTCGGCAGCGGCATCGATTCGCTGGAAAGCGCATTGATCAATGGGGGCGTCGCGCCTCAATGGATCGAATTTGAAACAACCCGCGGACAACTCCGTGTACCCGGATACCGCGCAGACACCTCAGCGTTAACCGAATTTGTCTCTATTCGAGTGCTCAGGCGGATGGCACACAACAGCCGCATGGCACTGACTGCGGCTTTCGCGGCGCTGGCGGACGCGGCAATGATGGATTCGCAGCAACGCGGCCGATTGGGAATCATCGTGGCCACCGGGTATGGCGCCACGTGCAACAATTTCGATTTCCAGCACCTGTCCGATGATGGATCGGATTTCAGCGGATCTCCCACAAAATTTTCCAACTCGGTTCACAATGCGGCGGCCGCAAACATCTCAATTGCTCTCAGCGACAGAGGCCCCAACCACTCGGTCAGTCATCTGAGCATGTCGTTTCCGTCCGCCCTGTTGACGGCTCTGCAGTGGCTGAGGGAAGATCGCGTGGATACAGTGCTCATCGGTGGTGTGGATGAATTCAGCAAAGCACTGGCATATGCCAGGCAGCTCATGCCTGTGACAAATTCCGATGAGCCCCAAAGACCGTTGATCGGCGAAGGCGCATCTTTCTTTGTACTATCGAGTGCGCAGGCCTCCTCAGCGTCGCCATACGGTGTGATCGAACATGTCTGTGTCGAACACGCCCCCCGGGATTCCGTGCTTGTTCCGAACGCCGCCGCCCATATTTTAGCAGTCCAGGAGTTGACGCTTCCCGGCCGCATCAGCGACAGGTTGCCGCCGGATGCTCGGCTGGCCGCCTATGCCCATTTATACGGGATCATTCCAGTGGCAGCGGCGTTTGACCTGGCGGTTGCCGCGTTGAGTCTGAAACTCGGAACCCTGTTTCCATCAATGCCGCTGCCGGATAACGCTGCGATGCCAAACATCATAAGAACTGCACAACCGCTGAAGCACGGATCCATATGCTGCTTTCAAAGTGGTGTGAGAAGCACATTTGGTTGGATCACCATCGGGTCACAGCGATCCTGAAATCGCGAGCGAACAGACGCATTATAGTCATGGCCGATAGCACCGAAAACATACTGGTTGTCAAGGCGTTGACCAAGCACTACCCAGGCATGGAACAACCCGCGCTGGATGCATTGGACCTTTGCATACGCCAGGGAGAGATCTTTGGCCTGCTGGGGCCCAACGGCGCCGGCAAGACAACAACGATTTCAATTTTGAGCACCATTCTGAGACCGACGAAAGGATCGGTAACCCTCAAACAGATCGACCTGTTGCGACGCCCCATGCAGGCCCGGCGCATCATCGGTGTCGTGCCACAGGAAATCGCGCTCTACCCCGAACTGTCGGCATGGGAAAACCTGGCCTATTTCGGTCGATTGCACGGCCTGCGGGGCCGGCGATTGAATGGATGCATCCGGACCGCTCTTGCCTCTGTCGGGTTGGAGGAGAGAGCACGACAACGTGTTGCATCGTTTTCAGGAGGGATGAAGCGCAGGGTCAATCTGGCCGCCGGCTTTCTGCATGGCCCTGAATTATTGTTTCTTGACGAACCCACAGTGGGAGTGGATATTCAATCCCGTCGGCTGATCATGGACAAGCTTCTGGAAATCAAAGATACCGGAACAACCATGATT
>JASFGJ010000284.1:0-6037 GCA_050123815.1 Desulfobacteraceae bacterium | reverse complement strand
TTATCAAAAACGCTTTCCAAAAAGATCCCCTGAAAAAAAAGGTGACATTAAATGAGGTGGCCGAACGGCTTGAGTATCGGGCAGAGCACTCCGTTTTACAGACCGTTGCGGATACGCTTTGTAAGTCGGGACGTATTGTCTCCTTCGAGGGCGGGTTTGTCCTTTGCGGTTTCCGGCCCGCATTGGATGATCATCGTGAAACTTTGATCGACCATCTGTTGGCCCATGCACTTGCCTCAGAATTGACCCCATTTAGTGCAGATACCTTTTGGAAGCTTCACCGTCCAAAATACAAGAAAAAAGATATTCAGCAACTGCTCAACTATCTCAACACACAGAAAAAGCTGGTGCGTCTCAACGACCAACGCTTTTTATCCCCGGATGCCATCGAAGAGATCAAGGTGCGCGTGGCGCGCACCATTAAAGCCAGGGGCTTTGTCACGGTGGGCGACTGCAAGGAGTTGCTGGGATACGGAAGGTGGGGCGGCACCCACGTTTTGGATTACCTCAACGATATCGGATTTACCGTTCGCCGGGATAACAAGCATTACCTCAACGAAAAGAGCTGCTGATGCCCCTTTGTATCTACAATACCCTCACTCGATGCAAGGATACCTTGACACCCATCACTGCAGGACAAGTGAAGATGTATGTGTGCGGCCCTACTGTATATGACGAGCCCCATTTGGGGCACGCTCGATCCGCAGTGGTCTTTGATGTGATCCGGCGCTATCTCATCGCCCATGGGTATCGGGTCACCCTGGTTCGCAACGTGACCGACATCGATGACAAGATCCTTGAAAAAGCCCGTCAACAGAATCAGCATTTCAGAAGGCTGGGCGCTTGTTATCTCAGCAAGTATGAGCTGGCCATGAGGCGTTTAGGGGTTGTACCTCCCGACGCCCAACCCAAGGCCACTGAATTTATCGGCCCCATTCAAAATTGTATCTCGAGATTGCTGCAACGTGGGCATGCCTATGCCGTCGGTGGCAATGTTTACTTTGCCGTGGCCTCCTTCAAACCGTACGGACAACTCTCCGGGCGCACCATTCAAGCTGTGGCCATGGATGAAGATGTCTCTGATGAATCCGGAAAACGGCACCCTGCCGATTTTGTCCTGTGGAAAGCGGCAAGGCCCCGGGAACCTTTCTGGCCCGGCCCCTGGGGACCGGGACGTCCCGGCTGGCATATCGAGTGTTCGGCCATGAGCGCCCATTTGCTGGGCGAGGCGTACGATATCCACGGCGGCGGCGAAGACTTGATCTTTCCGCACCATGAAAACGAGATCGCTCAATCGGAGAGTCTGTTCCAAAAACCGCCGGCCGCATGCTGGATGCATCACGGCCTGGTCCAAGCCGGCGGCCGGAAAATATCCAAAACAGACGGCCATTTTCAGAAGCTGAATGATCTGCTGGAGATCTATCCACCGGATGCCCTGCGGTTGTTTTTGCTTTCCAGGCGCTATCGCCGCCCCATGGCATTTTCGCACCAAAAAATGGAGAGCGTCCTGAAGAGCATGGCCCGGCTATATCGCTTTTTTTCACGAAGAGATGTGTCAGCCGCAATGCCTGCCGGGAGGGTAAACGGCTGCGGCACGCTGTGGAGACGCTTTTGCAGCGCCATGGATGATGACTTTAACTTTCCCCTGGCCCTGGCCGTCGTTTTCGAAGGCATCCGCGGGATTCAACGCGCAACAGGATTCGACGCCCAAAGGCCGTGTGCGCAGCATTTGAAAAATCAGCAGGTGGCTATCTCTGATCTTAATCTAATTTGCCGGGAGATATTTGGTTTTCGTTTGGACTGCAATGCAGCGACAGAACAGCCGGGCGATGGACGTTTGGCTGAATACACCATTTGAGGAGGATGTTATGAGTGAAGCGTATCGTTCGATGTGGGCCGGCCTGGGACTCGACCTTGAAGCCCATGATGCCCTGCTGGGCGTATTGGCAAACGCCTACCAGGAGATTTATCTATCCCAAAAGGGGCGTCCGGAGGCGATGGGCTATTTCGACTTTGTCATGAGCGAGGTCCACGGTCTGCGCATCAAGGAGCTGTTGGATGAAAAAGCTTCCGGAAGAAAGATCATTGGTTCGTATTGTGTCTTCGTACCCGAAGAGATTGTGCTGGCCGCCAACGCCACCTTGGTGGGGCTTTGTTCCGGCGCTGATTTTGCCACGGAGGAGGTTGAAAAACTACTGCCGCGCAACACCTGCGCCCTGATCAAGTCCTCTTTCGGGTTCAAGCTCGGCAAAGTCTGCCCGTACCTGGAAAGTGCAGACATGATTGTGGGTGAAAACACCTGTGACGGTAAGAAAAAAGCTTATGAAACCTTGGGACAACTGGTGAACAACCTTTACGTCATGGACCTGCCCCAGGTCAAATCCGATCAAGGCAAAGCCCTGCTCAAGTCGGAATACCACCGTTTCAAGGAAGCAATGGAAGAGCTTACCGGCACCGCCATCACCGCAGAATCCTTAAAGCAGGCCATCGAAGCCGTCAACGCCAAACGCACTGCCATTCACCGGCTCTCGTCCCTGCGAAAGGCGGACCCTGCGCCCATATCCGGCCTGGACGCCCTGCTGGCCAACCAGGTCTTCTTTTACGACAATCCGGCCCGGTTCACCGAATCGGTGAACAAGATCTGCGATGAACTGGAGCAGCGCATCGAATCCAAAAAAGGCGCTTTTGTTGAAAAGACACCACGTATTCTCGTGTCCGGCTGTCCCCAGGCAGTGCCCAATTGGAAACTGCCCTTTATCGTGGAGAGCTCCGGTGCCGTGATCGTGGGGGAAGAGTCATGTGTGGGCGAACGCGGCACACGCAACCTTACCAATCCATCCGGAGAAACCATCGAGGCGATGATGGACGCCATTGTGGAACGCTATTTCCAGGTGGACTGCGCCATGTTTACACCCAATACCGAGCGCCTGAACCATATTGAGGAGATGGTCGACACCTACAGGGCCGACGGCGTGATCCATTATGGCCTGCAGTTTTGCCAAACCTATCTCATGGAGTCCATGCCGGTTGAAAAGGCGCTGGAGGAAAAGAACATTCCCTGCCTGCGCATCGAGACCGACTACAGCATGGAGGATGCCGGGCAGCTGAAGACGCGGGTGGAGGCGTTCATTGAACAACTCCGATAGAAGGGAAAGATCGCCTATGCATTTTGCAGGAATAGATATCGGCTCGCGCACCATCGAAGTGGTGGTGGTGGATGAGTCCGGAAACATTGTATCCAGCCTTCAGGCCGACACCGGCTTTGATCCAATGGCCCAAGCGGAAAAGTTGATTGACGGGCTTACGTACGACCGCATCATGGCCACCGGTTACGGCCGCAACCTGTTCGAGATATCGTTCGATGCGCCGACCGTTACGGAAATCAAAGCCCATGCCACAGGTGCACGGGCTGTTTATCCCCACACCCAAACGGTGCTGGATATCGGCGGTCAGGACAGCAAGGCCATTGCCCTGTTTGACAACGGCAAGGTCAAAAAGTTTGAAATGAACGACCGCTGCGCCGCCGGCACCGGAAAATTTCTCGAGATCATGGCCGGAACGTTAGGCTTCGATATCGAAGCCTTCGGCCGGGAGGCCCTGCTGACCGACAAGGACGTCAACATCTCCAGCATGTGCACGGTCTTTGCCGAATCCGAAGTCACCTCACTGATCGCCAAGGGCAAGGACCGACAGGAAATCGCCCGAGGGCTTCACAGCAGCGTTATCCGCCGGGCGGCCGGCATGATCAACAGGGTCTCGTCGGATGGCGATATCGTGTTTACCGGCGGCGTGGCCAAAAACCCGTGTATGCAGACCCTGCTTGAGGAAAAATTGGGACGACCTGTTCTCGTGCCCGAAGATCCTCGGCTGATCGGGGCGCTGGGCGCCGCGTTATTGGCAAAGAATAGCAGCGATTAAAGGAAGATCTCATGACCCATCCGGTTATTAACAAATTGCAGCACATCACGGAACAAAACCTTGCCGACATTGAGCGGGCCAAGGCCGAAGGCCGCGCCGCCATCGGTTTTTACTGTCTCTATTCCCCCACCGAAATGGCTGTGGCTGCCGGAGCCATTGCTCTGCCCCTTTGCGGCACACGCAACGATCCTGTTTCCGCGGCTGAGGAGATCCTGCCCCGCAATCTGTGCTCTTTGATCAAAAGCAGTTTTGGTTTTGCCATAACCGCTTCATGCCCTTTTTTTCAGGCTTCAGACATTATCATCGGCGATACCACTTGCGACGGCAAAAAGAAGATGTTCGAATTGCTTTCGCGATACAAGCCGACCCATGTGCTGCAACTGCCCCAGAATCAGGACCCGGCCATGGCCATGCCGCTCTGGCGTGCCGAGCTGGATAGATTTAAAACGATTGTCGAGAAGCATACCGGCGTAAAGATCACCGGGAAGCGGTTGAGCTCCGCCATTGGCCTGATGAACCGGGAACGGGCCGCCAGAAAAGCGCTCATGGATGTAAACCAACAAAAACCGGCCCCGCTGAGCGGTTCCCAATTGTTGGAGATCCTGTTTAAAGCCGGCTTTCTGGCAGACAAGGAAAAAGGGATTGGCCTGATGGAAGAGGTTGTGGCCCAGGCTGAAAACGGTGCCTTTGGGTTGAAAAACCCCGGAAATCACCGTAAACGCATTTTGTTGACAGGTGTGCCCATTGGCATGGGCAGTGAAAAGGTTGTTAACATCGTCGAGCAAAGCGGGGCGGACGTTGTCGCTTTTGAAAACTGTTCCGGCTACAAACAGGCGTTCATGGTGGATGAAGACAAAGAGCCCATGCAGGCTTTGGCGCAGCAGTATCTGGCCACCCCCTGTTCGGTCATGAGTCCCAACACGGGCCGCTTTGACCTGTTAAAAGAGATGATTGAAGCGTTTATCGTAGATGGGGTCATCGATCTGACATGGCAGGCCTGCCATACCTACAACGTGGAAGCATATCAAGTGAATGAATTTGTAGATGAAAGCTTCGGTATCCCCACATTGCACCTGGAAACCGATTATTCAGAAAGCGATACCGAGCAGATTCGGGTGCGCATCGAAGCCTATTTGGAAATGCTGTAGGCATGAACCGCAAAAGAATTTGGAAGTGGCTTCAAAACCTCCCCTCGTGCCCAATCTCAGTGTTGGGGCGAGGCGTTTAATCCTCAAAATACTCGATGTATTCCTGCGGTTAAACGCCTCACCCCGCCTTGACCTTGAACCCGATCGAAGGTTTTAAAACCACTTCTAGTTTTAAGAGGGAGCCGGCAACCGACGATGGAATTTATTTTTATCTGCCCGAATAATAACAAGACGTTCGAAAGCGCGAATTTCTCCATCATGGAAAACAGGGGCGTCGTGACCGATGGGGCTGGAAACAAGGTCCTGGATGCAAACATCGCTCTCAACGAACCCTGCCCGTTTTGCGGTGAGAAGCATGTGTATCATGCCAGTGAATTGACTTGCCCGTTTACCGGATCAGGAAACTGTGAATTCATCTGAAGCCGATGAATCCCCCGTGGATTGCGGCATACCGGGGCAAGGCTCGCTTATCAGGCCTGCCGGTTGGTGCGTCGGTTCGTTTTACGGCGAAGCCGCAAGGCATTCAATACACCCGTCACACCAAACAGGATGCACAGCCCCATAAGGGCTTTTTCGGCTTTTCCCAAACGGCTTGGCCCAATTTGTTCCCCGCCGCTGTCCGATGATAGGCTGTGTGCCTCATCGACGGCCACCTGTTGAGTCAAGCCATGGCCCATGCCGTCCGTTATCAGAATCTTCCACACCCCTGAGTCATCGGGGAAAAAACAGAACCTGCCATTGCGATCCGTACGGCCGGATTGAAACGGCAGCTTCCCATCCGGCGCCGATATAGTAACTTTGGCATAGCTCATGGGATCGCCGGAGTCGTAGGCGGCCGAAACGACGATTCCGCCCCGACTCACGATGGCCGAAACACCATGGGCTTGAAGAGTGGCGGCATGCCATCCAACTATCCCCATTAATACGATAGAGATCCTTAAAATTCTCATATGACCACCCCTGCCGACCCC
>JASFGJ010000283.1:0-6038 GCA_050123815.1 Desulfobacteraceae bacterium | reverse complement strand
ATGCTCAAGGGCGCCAAGAGCCTGGGCCTTGCGGCCAAAACGTTCGGCGAAGCCGGCAAAATCACCTTCCTGGGATGCCACTATGCGGGTGGTCCCGACCTGATCGCCCTGGCCGGCACGGATGCCGAGGGCTCCTACTGGACCACTTCGTACCGGTTGACCACCGCCAAGGGCGCGGGTACGGACGCCCAGCTGGCGCTGGCCAAACGCTACGGCCGCGACAGCAAACTGGCCAACTCCCAGAACTACACTAACGGCATTCAGGTAACCCAGATCGCCGTGGAGGCCATGCGGCGCGCCAAGGCCAAAGGCAAGAAAGTCTCTCGCCAGACGCTCTATGAAGAGCTGCTGTCCATGAACGGCTACAACGCCTACTATCCGCTGACTACGGTGGGCCCGGTCTCCTTTTCCAAGGCGGACCGCGAAGGCGTAGACAGCATGCAGCTGTATCGGGCGCAAGGCGGCATCTTCAAAGAAGTCGGCGCACCGTTTGCGTCGGAGTATGTGAAGAAGATCAAATAGCCATCCATCGCGGCCGCCGAATCATCCTTCCGACACCAAGACGGATCAAGCGGCGGCTGACACCCGGCGGCACCGATGCAGGTTCCTGGCGTCGGTGCCGCGCCGGGGGATATTATTAGCGCATCGGCCGGCGCTGCCGGCCGGAACGAGGCAGGCAAGGGTATGACCACAGAGGGAAACAACATCCTAGCGGAAGTCAACAACATCGAAGTGGTGTACAACGACATCATCCAGGTCCTGCGGGGTGTCAGCCTGGTGGTGCCCCAGGGCAACATCGTGGCCCTTCTGGGAACCAACGGAGCCGGAAAAACCACCACCTTGCGGGCGGTCAGCGGTCTTCTCAAACCGGAGAACGGGTTCATCAAGGATGGGTATGTCAAGTTCGACAAAAAGGACATCACCAACGTGCTGGGCACCGAGGTGGTTCGCCTGGGCGCAGTGATGGTGCCCGAAGGGCGCCGTGTGTTCAAGCACCTGACCGTGGACGAGAATATCCGGGCCGGCTCCATCACCCGCAAGGACGGCGGGGCGGCCATCCGCTCCGACCACGAAAAGATGTACGATCACTTTCCCCGACTGGCCAAGATCACACACCGCCTGGCCGGGTACTGCTCGGGCGGCGAACAGCAGATGATCGCCATCGCCCGGGCGCTGATGGCGGCTCCCAAGATGCTGATGCTGGACGAACCGTCGCTGGGCCTGGCCCCTTTGTTGGTCAAAGAGATTTTCGAAAACATCGAGACCATCAACAAAGAGATGGACACCACGATCCTGGTGGTGGAGCAAAACGCCAAGATCGCGCTGCAGGTGTCGAATTACGCCTATATCATGGAGTCCGGAAAAATCGTATTGGAAGGCCCCTCCCACGAGCTGCGGGACAACCCGGATGTCAAAGAGTTCTACATGGGCGTTACCCAGGGCGGAGGCCGGAAATCGTTTAAAGAGGTCAAGTCGTACAAACGGCGCAAGCGGTGGATGTAGTTCAGTACGGGAGAATGACATGAAATTACTGGTAGGATTCGACGAAGGACCGGCTGCAAAACGGGCGCTGGCGCTGGCTTGCGAGCAGGCCAAGCACACGGGTGCGCTGGTCTATGTGGTCACCTCCATGGAAGGTGGCGACAAGGAGGACCTGGATGCGATCCAGAAAGCAGAAGACGCGCTTCGCTGGGCCAAGGACCACCTGCTCAAGGAGCACATCCAGTGCGAGACCATTCAGCTGGCCCGCGGGCTCTCGCCGGGAGAAGATCTGGTCAAATTTTCCGAAGAAAACGCCATCGACCATATCTTTCTGGGCATTGAGAAAAAATCGCGAACACGCAAAATCATACTCGGCTCCACGGCTCAATTTATTATTCTCAAAGGCCCCTGCCCGGTGACGACGACGAAATAGCAGCGAGACGTGGAGGGCTGCTGATTGGAATAACCCTAACGATCTAAGGTGCAACTGCGCCGGACCGGCTGTCGCAGACATGGCCGGCCGTACACGCAAACCCTGGATCTGAAACGAAAACCGCAATAAATCAAAAAACACCCTTTCGTTCGGTACCGGTTCGAAAAGAGCCGGTCGGTGCGCACACCATTCGTGTGCCCGGACTCAGAGATAGGAGAAGATCGCCATGGGGCTTTATGACTTTACCCTGTATGATGTCATCGTTCGCAACAGCCGCGTTTATGCCAACCGGCCGGCGTGGTTCGAACCCGATCGGCCCGACGCGCTGACCTTCAGCCAGATCCGCCAATTGGTGGACGGCCTGGCCGCAAGGCTGCAGCAGGCGAAATGCAAACGCGGCGACCGCATCGGTGTTGTGGGCAAAAACTGCCTGGAGTTTTTTCTACTCTATGGCGCCGCAGCGGCCTTGGGCGCCATCGTGCTGCCGGTCAACTGGCGCCTGTCCGTGGATGAAGCCGTCTATGTGCTCAACGACGGCTCTCCGCGGCTGGTTTTTTCCGACGACGACAACCTGGAGTGGACCCGGGAGATCCGCAACCGGCTGCCGGATACGGTCCGGTTTTTCAATCTGCGGCCGCACCGCGGGCCGTTTGAGGAGATCGGTGATTTGGCGGAGGCCGCAGAAGGGTTTATTTCGCCGGAGGTAAGGGCCGAGGACGGCTTCGTGATCATCCATACCGCCGCCGTGGGCGGCCACCCGCGCGGTGCTTTGCTCAGCCAGAACAACCTGCTTTGCTGCCACCTGCAGATGATGCACGGTTTGGCGCTGACCGGCGACGATGTGCATCTGAACGTGCTGCCCCTGTTTCACGTGGCAGGGCTTTTCACGGTGTTCTGTGCTTTTCACGCAGGGTGTCTCAATATCAACGTGCCCAGATTCGATCCGGTCCAGGCGGTGGAGCTGATCACCAATAAAAAGGTGAGCCTGATGTTTACCTTTGCCCCCATCCTGAAATCGATCCTGGAACAGCAGGCCGAAGAGGAGGCCGACATCGGGTCGCTGCGGGCCGTGTTGGGGCTGGAGGCGCCGGACACCATCACCCGGTACCAGCAGATCAGCGGCGGGACCTTCTACACCATGTTTGGGCAGACCGAAACCTCCATGCTGGCCACCTTCGGGGCCTACAACGATTGCCCGGGCGCCGCCGGCACGCCCATCGCCATGGCCACGGTGGCGCTTCTGAACGATGCCGACCGGCCGGTAGCCCAGACAGAGATCGGCGAAATCGCCATACGGGGCCCCATGGTGTTCAAGGGCTACTGGCGCCTGGATGAGGACAACGCCAAGACCTTCCGAAACGGTTGGCACCATACCGGCGATCTGGGGCGTATGGATGAGAACGGATACCTGTGGTACGAGGGCCGCAAGGCGGACAAGGAACTGATCAAACCGGGCGGCGAAAATGTCTACCCGGCCGAAGTGGAGCAGGTGATCCTGGAACACCCGGCGGTCGAGGCAGTGGTGGTCTTCGGGGTACCCGATCCCAAATGGAAAGAGGGCATCAAGGCGGTGTGCGCCCTCAAAAGCGGGCAGACATTGGAATCAACAGAGCTGATTGAATTTGTGGGCTCGCGCATCGCGCGTTATAAAAAGCCGCAGTATGTGGAGTTTGTGGATGCGTTGCCCAAGCGGTCAGACGGCGATGTGGATCGGGGGAAGGTGAAAGAGATGTATGGGGCATAACTGTTACGCGAGATCATTGACACAACCCCCATGGTGCCATTATATAGGCGCATGGGTCATCCGCAAGAGAGGGTGACGATGAATCCGTCCGTACAAAGGAGCAGCCCCGCCATGGTGCGCACCGAGATCTCGCTGTTTTTGAAAAATGTCCCCGGTGAACTGGGCAAATTGTCCAGCCTCTTTTCCGAAGCCGGTATCAACATTGACGCCATCACCATCCAGGACGCCTCGGGATACGTCAAAGAGCTGTTCAAGGCCAGAGGCAAATCCCTCAAGCGGATAGCCTCGGCAGCCAGCTATAATTCGATGAGCAAGGACTCGTCCGAATTTGCCCTGATCCGGATCTTGCCGGCCGACGGCACCATCAACAAGGCCATCGACCTGTTGTCGCAGCACGACTACATTTTCGACATCCTGCCGGTCATCGCCATCGAGCTGACCAACAAACCGGGCGAACTGGCTAAAATCGCCACCAAGTTCGGCGAAGAGGGCATCAACATCAACTACGTGTATGGTTCGGTGGCCCCTTCCGGCGGCAAATGCTTGTTTGTTTTTTGCCCGGATGATGTGGAGCATGCCGCGAAAATCTTTAAAACTCAATCCGGATAGACCGGAAGACTCCAGGATCTCCAGCTTGGATTTTTGTGGGGGATCCTGTTTTAATTGGATAAAACCATGGCAGTTTCGAACTATTGGGCGGATGATTATGTAACAAAACAATGTTCGGCCGAAGAGGCCATGAGCCGCCTTCATTCCGGACAGCGCGTCTTTATCGGTTCTTCCTGCGGGGAACCCCAGCATCTGGTCCGTGAGCTGGGCAACATATCCAAAAAACTTACCGATCTTGAAATTGTTCGGCTAATGGCGCTTGAAACCACGCCATTGACCTTGATTGCCGACAAAAGCCAGGGGGCCAGCCTCAACATTCGGCATATCTATATGGGTTCGGCAAAACCCAAGCGACTGGCCCGCAATGCCCGATTCGTGACGCCCATGAATCTTTCCGCAGTTCCTCGTTTATTCACGAGCCGTATGTTGCCGATTCACGTGGCGTTGATTCAAGTGACCCCTCCTGACGATTTTGGATGGATGAGCCTCGGCGTTTCGGTGGACATCACCATGGCGGCGGCGCTGTCCGCAGACCTGGTCATCGCGCAAATCAATCCGAAAATGCCCCGCGTGCTGGGCCGCAGCTTTTTGCATGTCAACGACGTCGATCTGTTCGTGGAACACGAGGAACCCCTGCTGTCGGTGGGCGAGCCGCCCGAATCGGAAGATGCCAATGTCATCGGCAGACTGATTGCGCGGCTGATCGAGGACGGATCGACCATCCAGATCAGCCCGGGCACCAGCTTGCAGGCCACGCTGCTGGCCCTGTCCCAGAAAAACGACCTTGGGGTGCATACCCAGTATCTGACCAGCGATATCATGCATCTCTATTCCAAAGGGGTGGTCACGAATCGTAAAAAGGGGCTGAACAACGGCAAGATCGTCGCCAGCACAGCCCTCGGCACTGAAAACCTGTACGAATTTGTCAATGACAACCCTGTATTGGAGTTCCATCCCTCCGATTATGTGAACAATCCGTCCATCATCGCAAGACACAACCGCATGGTCTCCATCAATGTGGCCATGGCCATCGATCTGACCGGCCAGGTCGCCGCCGATGCCCTGCCGTACAACAACTTCAGCGGCGTCACCGGCATGTTGGATTTTATCCGGGGATCGTCCCTGTCGGCAGGAGGCAAATCATTTCTCATCATGCCTTCGACATCGATGAGAGGCGCCAAAAGTCGTATCGTGCCCATGCTCGACGACACGGCCGTGGTGATTCCCCGGGCGGACGTGCAATACATTGTCACTGAATACGGCGTCGTCAATCTGTTTGGCAAAAGCCTTCAGGACCGGGCGACCGCCATGATCAGCATCGCCCACCCCAAATACCGGGATGAATTGTTCCACAAGGCCAAAGAGATGGACCTGTTCGGCCGCGAGCGAACGCTCCAGGAGACCATTCACGGCGTCTATCCCCTCAAACTGGAAGAGACCATCGACATCGACAAAGAGCAAGTGACCATCCGCCCTGCAAAACCGGTGGATGAACGGCGAATCCAGGAGCACTTTTACAATCTGGATAAAGACGATATCGTATCCCGCTTTTTTTACCAAAAGAAGACCTTTTTGCAGTCCGATGTCAAATCGGTATCCCAGATCGATTACATCAAAGCGTTGTCAATCATTGCCGTGGTGGGTGAATTTGGATTCGGCAAAGTGGTTGCCATTGGCGAATACCAGCTGGACGAGGGAAAAAATCTGGCTGAAATCGCTTTCTCAGTGAGTAAAGAGTGGCAGGGAAAAGGGCTCGGCAAGCTGCTGCAA
>JASFGJ010000282.1:0-6056 GCA_050123815.1 Desulfobacteraceae bacterium | reverse complement strand
TTATAACAAAATCCAACTATCTTTTTCCTCGCACTTTAAAAAAGTAACTTACTTCTCAGGAATCAAATGATAATGTTTCGGAACAAGCAGGCATGCCGATTAGCGCATCCATTCAACGCCTTTAACTAATTTATATAATTGGTAGAATTCCTAAACTTAACACTTAACACTGTTTTCTCTATCACCTGTGTGCAAAAATTTGTGAACCGCGCGCTTCCTGTTTGGTAATCGAATGATCGGAAAAACAATAAACCCTATGAAATCAGTTGGTTCAAAAATTTGGTCTGTCTGGCATGCGCCTTGCTGATGTCTGGCTTGATACCATACCAAGTCCCTCTGAACAGCATATCAGATGTTGGCGATAGGTGAGGCATGCATAAATTTTGGCTGACACTCCTTAGGGTGTTGATATGCATAATGCTTTTTGGTTGCAGCAGCAACGACAGCAGCGGCGGCGGCGGCAATCCCGACGGCAGCAGCAGTGGAGGACAAACCAACCCGGTTTGTGCTGCCGGGACCGGCTCAGGGCGCGTGCAGGCACCTGTGTTTGTGCGCAATTTGGACGGGCAGACCGGGTGGTTTGCTTCGCCCATCGTAACTGACCTTGATGATGACGGCAGCAACGAGCTGATCGTTGCTTATCATACCCTTTTTGTATACGACGATCAGGGCAGGCTGCTGGACAGTGCCCCAGGAAACGGCAGTCGTGTCTATGCACCCCATGTCGTCACCGATTTGGAGGGTGACGGCATTTTCGAGATCGCATGTGGGCAGGGACATCAACTCTATGTCTACGAATGGTACGATCATGCACTGCGCATCAAAGCGGGCTGGCCGGCGAATACCACCACTGCCGGGCAATCTCCGGAAATAAGAGGCATGGCCGCAGCCGATTTGGACGGCAATGGCACTATCGAGATTGTCGTCACAACCACCCAGACCCAATCGACCGCCAGCGGCGGTGCCCAGGTGTTTGTGTTTGCCGCCGACGGCCAACCCTTTCAGCCCGCCGGCGTGTCGTTTCCGGCCTGGCCAAGGTACAACAATCTCAGCGGCTTGGGGGGCGATGCGGATCGCAATGGGGCCGGACACAGCGGGTTCGGCTGCTATGGATTAAACGTCGGTATCGGAGACATCGACGACGATCCTGAACTGGAAATCGTCGTAACCTATGACAACCACCATATCCAGGCGTTCGATCATGACGGCGTGGCTCACGACGCGGCATTGTTCTTTACCAATCGCCAGCCCAGCTACAGCGGCAATCCCATGACTTGGGGGCAGTTCATCCGCTGGACCGATCCCGCAGTCGAAGAGGCCCATTACCATCTGCATACGGGGGATTGGCCCCATCCGGATCATCAGGAGTGGCTGCAATGGACGGCATCCCCTCCCAATGTGGTGGATTTAAACAATGACGGCCGCAATGAAGTACTGGCAGTGCCCAATGTGGAGCGGCATGTGCCTTATGTGACTCAGGCATACGCTGTTATGGTTTTGGAAGGGACTTATGGTGACGGCCAGCGCAGCGCCATGCGGCTGCCGGGATGGGAAACCTTGCCCAGGGGCGAAACGCCCATCGAGGTGGACGGTTGGTATCCACCCATCGCACCGCCGGCGCCCACCACCATTGATATCCAAAACGATATCCATCCGGAAATTGTCGTCTCGTTGAATGACGGCTTCGTGCATGCCTTTGATGCCCAGGCCAATGAATTGTGGCGTTATAATTATACCCACGGCAGATCCATCATGTTTGCATCCGAGGTTATGGCTGCCGACCTCAACCGGGACGGTTCTCCTGAGATGATCTTTTCCACCTATGGCGATCCCGATACGACAGACTCTGGCCGCCTGGTCATCCTGGCCGCAGATGGTACTCCGTTGCATGATGTTGCCCTGCCCAACACCGGATACAATGGCAACGGCAATGGAGCCCCTGCCGCTCCGACAATTGCGGATGTGGATGGCGACGGGCAACTGGAAATCCTGGTGCAAACCTTTGATCACGGGATGGATATCTTTACTGTGCCGGATTCAGGCTGTGATTGCCTGCTTTGGACAACAGCACGTGGCGGGCCGTTAAGGATGGGCATGCCAAACGCAAATTGAAACCACTTTTATAGCATCCGGTTCGATCAATCCTCATACTGCGGCTGCCTTTTCTCCATGTGTGCGGCCACTGATTCGTAAAGGTCGTCCGATAGCAGCATTGCGGCGTTCCGGTTGGCAATGTAGCTCAGTCCCTCCTTGACACTATGATCGCGACTGAAATTCATGGTCT
Source organism: Desulfobacteraceae bacterium (assembly GCA_050123815.1). Taxonomy (GTDB): domain Bacteria; phylum Desulfobacterota; class Desulfobacteria; order Desulfobacterales; family Desulfosarcinaceae; genus JARRKU01. The sequence continues at coordinate 3,772 of JASFGJ010000282.1, read as the reverse complement.
CCTTGATACCTCTCAGTGTCAGCGGCGATTTTTGGGCCAACTGCCGTGCCAGCGCCATTACACCGGTATCCAGTTGCGATCGGTCGGCAAACAGACGATTGACCAGTCCCATCTCGCGTGCCGCTTCACCCTTGAATTGACGGCCGGTGAAGGCCAGTTCTCTGGCCATACCCTCTCCCACGATTCGCGGCAGCCGCTGCAGGCTGCCCAGGTCAGCGACAATGGCCAGATCCACCTCCTTGACAGAAAAGCGCGTCGATGCTGTGGCATAGCGCATGTCGCAGGCCGCGGCAATATCAACCCCGGCGCCCAGACAGAATCCGGCAATGGCGGCCAACACCGGCTTGGGGCATGCCTCTATGGCACTCACGCTTGCTTGAAGCTCTGCAATAATACGCCGTAAGGCCTCTTGCTTTCGGCCTTCGGACAATCGATCCAACTCCTTGCCGATGATCAGCAAGTACTCCAGATCGATACCGGTGGAAAAATGGTTGCCCGCGCCTCCCAGAACGATTGCCCGCACATCCGTCGTAGATGACAATTCGTTAAAGGCGCGACCAAGTTCCTGCCACATGACGGCATTCAGACAATTTCCCTTATCCGGGCGGTTCAGGTCGACACGCGCGACACCTTCAGCAATTGTGACAGCCAGAGTTTCATATAGATGCATGATGAGTGCTCCTTTTTGGGGGACCGTTTATTTGTTCATAGAAAACCTGGTCCTTTGGGCCAAACTTGTCCCCCTATTCGGGAGCCTGTCCCGCATAGCGGGAGTCAGAGACAATTGGCTATGCCCTTTGTTGTGATGTGCTTTCATCGAAATCGAAATCGAAATCGGGATCGAAATCGAATTACCCGGATGCATGGGATGCACAATCTTGCTTGTTTTTGCCCCCTGATGCCACGTAATTTTTAGTCAAGCGGTAAACGTTGGCTTTTTCGTTTGCAATTGCCAACTCGTTTCGATTTCGATTATCACAACAACGTCGATCAGTTTATCCCCTTCAAGGGGTTATTGAAGGCCTGGCCCTCTGGGCCAGGATATTTATTTGCCGATCGCCTTGCGAATGTCATCTTCATGCAAACGGGCATGTTGGTATGCCCAGCGGATGAACCGCTCGAGTGTACCATGGCCGTGAAATGCATGCCGGCCTGTGCGATCCAGATCGGCATCGGACATTTTCCGTACGATTTCGATGGTTTCGGTGCGAACCTCTTTGAATTGCGCCAACAGAGTCCCCAGGGGTAGATGGTCGATTTTCGGCACTTGTTTTCTATTGAAGCGATCCGGATCAAAATCGGCTGGTGAACCCTCACCGCCATCAAGCATGTTCCTGAACAACCAGTGCATGGAGCGCTCAATGGTAATAAAGTGCGCCACGACCTGTATGGCTCTCCACCTGGGGCCGTCCTGATAAACTTCGGTGGCAAGCTGCTGTGGTGTTAATGCCCCAAAAAAGCCCAGGCTTTGCTCAAGACCATCCTGGAGTGCGTCGATAATATCGCTTCGTCGATCCATCCTTTATCTTCCATTCATTTCTGATGTCTAATCTCAAATAATACGCTTTTTCGATGGACAGTCAATGCGGCAATGCGCGAACAGTAGCCTCTTTCCGGATGGTTTTTCTCCAGAATAGTTGGATCAATATGCACAACAGGTTGTCTATATAATGCAGATTTTATACAATCCCTTTCATTTACGGCTTATGGCCGCATATGAAAGCTATGCCCTTTGAGGGTGATTCGTTTGCTCACGGGAGACGGTGGATGCATCATTCGCTTCAAACAGAGCGGTTTGTCGGTGTGTTGGTCATTGCTCTGGTGCTATTGGTCACGCTTTCGGCCTGCTCTGCAACCAGTGAATATCCGGCACCATCCGCCCCTTCGGCAGCGGCGGTCGACCTCAGGGTACCCTCCATTGCTCATACCATTCAGGTGGGAGCCTTTTCTTCTGCTGCACACGCGGCCCGCCTGTCCGAAAAACTTCAACAAGTAGGCCTGGATGCTTACTATTTTGTCGATGCCGACAAGTTCTACAAAGTGCGCTTTGAGCGCTTCGATTCCAAAGCCGCTGCCCGTCAAAGGGCATTTGATCTCCAAAAGCGCGGATTGATCGAAGTCTACTATATCGTGTCGCCGCTTTCCCGCTCCCGTCGATCAGACGCTGCGGCCAACCTGCAGTTCGAACTGGTACGCACGGCACATCAATTCATCGGGACTCCCTATCGCTGGGGCGGCGTCTCTGTAAAGTCCGGCTTTGACTGCAGCGGTTTAACCATGACCGTCTACCGGTTAAATGGATTGCACCTGCCCCGCAGCGCTCGCTCTCAATTCAGGACCGGTAGGGCTATCTCCAAAGGAGCTTTACAGAAAGGGGATCTCGTCTTTTTCGCCACAGCCCGAAGGTCACGCGTCTCCCATGTTGGTATTTATATCGGCGGCGGCCGTTTCTTACACGCGCCTGGCCGGGGCAAAGTTATACGAACGGCCGATTTGAACAGCAGCTATTTCAAGCGCCGCTATTTAGGTGCCCGGCGGTACTTCTGATATGGTAACAAACTGCGCAAAAAAGGTAACCGGATGCAATGACGACACCATTAGCTCTTCTCTTACTACCCGGAATAACAAACGATATTGTTTTTGGTATGTTGCTTGCTTGGCTTGTTGGGATACTATTTTGCAAATTAACAGGACCATTTAACCAATGCGAGGAACCGTCATGAAACGTATTGCATTATTCGCTTTGATTGTTTGCGTATTGTTTTTTAACGTTGGCTGGGCAACAGAAACGAATAACGAAACGTTGACAGTTCAGGGGCCGGCTGAAACAGGCAAACTTACCTTTCAACCGATTGAACCCGGAAAGATGCTTATTTCGGTTGTCGATGCCGATGAAAAGCCGATCATGGGCCTGACACCCAAAGATTTCAGCATTCTTGAAAATCAAAGAACAGCTAAAATACTTCAGGTAGAGCCGCTTGCCACCAACGAAGATGTGGGGCTCAACATGGTTCTCATTGTGGACAATTCATTGTCGATGAGCAATCGCAAAGCGGTCGAGCCCCTGCTGGATGCGCTGGAGGCCGTGTATGAGATGGTTCGGCCCATCGATGAAGTTACGGCAATCGTATATGACGATGACAAAACCATCAAACTCAACGGTAAAAATCTGCATGCAAAAGTATTGAAGTCCAACAACCCTACCTATCTGCGGGAGTTTTTCAAAGAGCAACTCAGCCGCGGGCTGACAGATGGGACGTATCTTTACGATGCCATGATGGTGGGGCTTGACCAGGTGCGACAATGGCAGGAAAAAAGCAACACGTTCATGGTTGTCTTTACTGACGGCGAAGACATCAACTCCAGCGTAACCCGAGGTGAGCTGCAGGCTGCGGCAAGGATGATCTCCAATTTGAGCGCCTATACGGTCGATTATATGCCTGCCCAATCGACAGACGAGTTCCTGCAATCATTTGCAACTCAATACAACGGCAAAATCTGGAAGGCCTCCTCATCGGCGCAGCTGATTCCCATTTTCAAAAACTTTTCTTCCACAATACTGCACCGGTACGTGGTGTCCTATCGTTTTTTAAATCCACCAACAGGGGGGGTAGCCTTCGCTCCGGCGCAGATGACCATTGAAGAGGTGACGACCATCGACAGCGCGCCTTTGCTCAACCATATATTCTTTGAGGCAGGCCAAAGCGAACTCTCCGGGCGATACACACTCTTTGACAACCAGAACCAGACGGAGACATTTTCTGAAAAAGGC